>JAPYWT010000459.1 GCA_028276215.1 Thermoflexus sp.
ATGCGCGCCGACCTGCACATCCACACCGTCGCGTCGGACGGCACCTGGACGCCGGAGGAAGTGGTCGCCCGGGTGTGCGCGGCCGGCATCGGCCTCTTCGCCGTCGCCGACCACGATACGCTGGAGGGCGCCCTGGCCGTCGCCGACGTGGTCCGCCGCAACCCCGGCGCGCCCGCCTTTCTGCCCGGGGTGGAAATCTCCACTCTGCTGGACGGCGCGCTGGTCCACATCCTGGGCTACGGCGTCCGCCCCGATGATCCGCCGCTGCTGGACCTGCTGCGGGCCAACCGGGAACGGCTGGAGTGGGTCAACGACGAGACCCTGCGGCGAATGGCGCGGGCGGGCTACCCGGTGGACCTGGAGGCGTACGTCGCCTACGAGAACGACCCGCGCCGGGGCGGCTGGAAGGGGCTGAACTTCCTGATAGATGCCGGCCTCTGCCGGGACGTCCGGGATTTCTTTGAGCGCATCTTTGTGGACCCGGTCCGTCCTCCGGCCCCGGATTTCCCCCACCCTGCGGAGGCCATCGCCCGCATTCGGGCCGCCGGTGGGGTACCCGTCCTGGCCCACCCCGGCGCCAGCCTGCGCCATCTGGGGCCGATAGAGGAGGCGCTGGCTCCGTTTCTGGAGTTCGGCATCGCCGGGGTGGAGTGCCACACCCCCTACCACTCTCCGGAGACGACGGCCCGCTGCCGGGCGTTCGCTCTCCGCCACGACCTCCTGGTGACCGGCGGCTCTGACTGTCACGGAGAATTTGCTGACCGTCAACTGGGCATTCCCCCCGTGACGGTGGAGGAATTGCATCTGGGCGACCTGGTGGGCAGAGCAATGAAATAGGACACGGATCAACACGGGTTTCACGGATCGGCACGGATAAAAATTCCGTGAAAATCCATACCATCCGTGTCCATCCGTGTCCCATTTAAAGCGGATCATCCGTTATGGAAGAACCCGAGAAAGTGGAAACAGAGGAAGTTCCAGCCGAAGAACCGGTCCAGTGCCAGGAGCCGTCCCCCAAACCGGACCGGGCGGAACAGCCCATCGTGGGCGTCCGCTTTCAGGAAGGGGGGAAGATTTACTCTTTCCTCCCCGGCTCCTGCACCGACCTGAGGCCCGGCGACTTCGTGGTGGTGGATACGGCCTGGGGGCGACAGATCGGCCGCGTCACCTTCATCCGGCATCTGCCCCCGGAGAAGCGCCGGGACGACCTGAAGACGGTCCTCCGGCGGGCCACCGGCGCCGACCTGGCCCTCCGGCAACAGTGGGAGGAGAAAGCGCGGGAGGTCCTCCTCCAGTTGCGCGCCCGGGCCCTGCGGCAGTCCCTGCCGGTCAAGTTCGCCACCGCCGAGTACACGCTGGACGGGAAACGGCTCACCATTCTCTACGAGACGGAAGGGAAGGTAGACCTGGAGGCCATCCGGCAGGAACTGTCCACAAACCTTCAGACCCAGGTGGAGATGCGACAAATCGGGCCCCGGGACCGGGCGAAACTCCTGGGCGGATACGGGGCCTGCGGCGAGCCCCGCTGCTGCTCCCGCTTCCTCTCCGACTTCAGCCCCGTCTCCATCCGCATGGGCAAGGCCCAGGGCATCTCCCTGACACCGTCCGACATCACCGGGATGTGCGGACGGCTGCGCTGCTGCATCGCCTACGAGTACGAAACCTACCAGGAGGCCCTCCAGGGACTGCCCAAACTCAAGAGCATCGTCCGCACCCCCCGGGGCGTGGGCAAAGTGGTGGACCTGGCCCCGCTGAAAGGGACGGTCATCGTCCAGATTGAGGAACAGCGGGTAGAAGTTCCCGCCAGTGAAGTGGAAGTCATCCCCAAAGAATCCGCTGCCAGTTCTCAGGAGGGCAAATGAGCGCGCCCCAGCGAGTCCTGGTCATCCTGGCCCACCCGGACGACCCGGAGTTCTTCTGCGGAGGGACGGTGGCGCGATGGGCGCGGGAGGGCCGGGAGGTCATCTACGTCCTGGCGACGCACGGGGAGCGGGGCGCCGATGACCTGACCATCCCCACAGACCAACTGGCCCGCATCCGGGAGGAGGAACAGCGGGCCGCCGCGCGCGTCCTGGGGGTGCGGGAGGTCGTCTTCCTGGACTACCCCGACGGCTCCCTGACCCCCACCCTGGAGTTGCGCCGGGACCTGACCCGCCAGATTCGCCGCTGGAAACCGGACGTGGTCATCACCTGCGACCCCACCGTCCGCTACCGTTCCGGTTACCTGAACCACCCCGACCACCGCGCCATCGGCGACGCCGCGCTGGACGCCGTCTTCCCCGATGCCCGCAACCCCCGCCAGTTCCCCGAACTGCTGGCGGAGGGACTGGAGCCCCACCGGGTGCGGGAGGTCTACATCGCGGGCGCGGCGGAGCCGGACACCGAGGTGGACATCACCGAGACACTGGCGCTGAAACTGGAGGCTCTCCGCCAGCACCGCTCCCAGATCGCCGACCCGGACGGCCTGGAGGCGCGGCTGCGGGAGTGGTATCGGAAAGAGGAACCGGACGGGACGGTCCGGTACGTGGAGCGCTTCCGGCGAATTGTGCTGAGATAGCCAGCCCCCCACGGGAACGTGCCAGGCACTTCTGGAAGTGCCTGGCACGTTTGTGTTTGCCCCCCAAACAATCCGCGCTATAATCCTCCCAAAGGAGGGAGGGATGAAAACGGCAGACCTGATCCTGACCGGTGGCACAGTCGTCACCATGAACGACCGATACGACATCTGGGAGCCGGGGGCGGTGGCCGTCCGGGACGGGGCCATCGTCGCGGTGGGGCCGGCGGAGGAGGTGGGGCGGGAGTGGACGGCGCGCGAGACGGTGGATTGCTCCGGCCATGCCG
>JAPYWT010000460.1 GCA_028276215.1 Thermoflexus sp.
GTTGTAGACCGGCATGATGACAGACAGTTTCACAGCGCTCCTCCTTGTGGATGCAAGTATATCAAAACATCCGCTATTGGCAACTCTCCCAGAGTGTGTTAAAATACAGGCCGCGCGCAGAGGAGGGAGCGATGGAGACCCAGGTTCGTTCTCTGGTGGAGATGATAGAGGCCCTGCCGCCGGAGTTGCAGCGGGAGGTGCGGGAGTTTGTGACCGCTCTGGTGGAGACGCGCGTTCGGCCCAGACAAAAATATCTGCAGTTAACCTGGGCGGGCGGCCTGCGAGAATTCCGGGATCGGTTTACCTCTCTGGAACTGCAGCAAAAAGCACTGGAGTGGTGGGGGGACTGATGTGGCTGGTAGACACCAACATCTGGCTGGAACTGCTTCTGGAACAGGAGCGAGCCAGCGAAGTACGGCAATTTCTCCAGGAGACCCCCGCCGAATCCCTTTGGATGACCGATTTCTCCCTATACTCTATTGGCATTATCCTGATGCGAACGGGGAAGTCCTCATTGTGGGAGGATTTCGTTTCCGACGTCGTGGAGGGAGCGGAAACACGGTTAGTCTCCTTGAATGTGGAGGAGTTGAAGCACGTTCCTGCTCTCGGCTTGCAACTCGGTCTGGACTTTGACGATGCGTACCAGTACGTGGTCGCGGAGAAATACGACCTGACTCTGGTCAGTTTTGACGCCGATTTTGACCGCACCCCGCGCGGGCGGCGGGTGCCCGGAGAGATTCTTTCGGGAATCAGTTGAGGTGGTCCGATGCGAGAAACGACAACGGATGTTCCAGTGAACTCCCTGATAGATATGATTGTCTCCCTGCCGCCGGAGTTGCAGCAGGAGGTGCGGGAGTTTGTGACATCTCTGGCCAAACGGACTCTCCGGCCTGCCCGAAGACTCCGCCAGGATTGGGCAGGGGCTCTGCGGGAACACCGGGATCAATATACGGCTCTGGAACTGCAGAGGAAAACCATAGAGTGGCGCGGGGATTGATGCCGGATGTTCCTGATAGATACGAATGTGTGGATGGAGCGATTGCTGGACCAGGAACGTTCGGCAGAAGTCGGACAGTTCCTGGATGCCGTACCTTCAGACGCCCTGTTTATCACCGATTTTGCCTTCCACTCTATTTGCCTGGCAATGTGTCGGTTGAATCAGCAGGAGGGGCTACGACGGTTTGTCCAGGACTTGTTTGAGAGCGGAGGTGTATCACTGCTCCATCTGGAAGCGGAAGACGTCCCTCAAGTTCTTGAAGTGATGCAGCGACTTCACCTGGACTTTGACGACGCGTACCAATACGTCGTTGCGGAGAAATACGATCTGACTCTGGTCAGTTTTGACGCCGATTTTGACCGCACCCCGCGCGGGCGGCGAGTACCCGGAGAGATTCTTCCGGAAATCAGTTGAGGTGGTCCGATGCGAGAAACGACAACGGATGTTCCAGTGAACTCCCTGATAGAGATGATTGTCTCCCTGCCGCCGGAGTTGCAGCGGGAGGTGCAGGAGTTTGTTGAAGTTCTTCATCAGCGATATACCCGAAGGATAGAACCTTTACGGTTAGATTGGCGCGGTGCTTTACGGGACCTTCGGGAGAAGTACACCTCTGTGGAACTCCAGCACCAGATTCGGGACTGGTGGGCCGGTGTATCTTCTTGACACCAACATCCTGCTGGAACTGCTGTTAGACCAGGAACGGGCCGATGAAGCGGAACGTTTGATGTGTTCTATTCCCGGCCGTGATCTCTACATCTCCGAATTCACCCTTTACTCGCTGGGCATGATTCTGACCCGCCGTCAACTGGCTCACGTCTTCCTGCGGGTCATAGAGGATTTGACGAGGGGACAGATTGAGTGTCTGCGACTGGATATGGTGGATATGCATGCTGTCGTCCAGGTCATTCAGCAATTCGGCCTGGACTTTGACGACGCGTACCAGTACGTCGTTGCGGAGAAATACGACCTGACTCTGGTCAGTTTTGACGCCGATTTTGACCGCACCCCGCGCGGGCGGCAGACGCCCGGGCAGATTCTGGAGGTTGAACCGATATGACATCTCTGCAGAAAATCGCTATTACCGGCAAGGGCGGAGTAGGAAAGACGACGCTGTCGGCCCTGCTGGCCCACATCTACGCCCGCCAGGGCCGCAACGTCATCGCCATTGACGCTGACCCCGCCGGCGGGCTGGCCGGAGCGCTGGGCTTCCCGCCCGAACTGGCGGAGAATCTCACGCCCATCTCTGAGATGGAGGACCTCATCTACGAGCGGACCGGAGCCAAACCTGGCTCCTACGGCGGCTTCTTCAGCCTCACCCCTCGCGTGGACGACATCCCCGACCGCTTCAGCATCGTCCACAACGGCGTGCGGTTACTGAAACTGGGCACGCTGGAAAAAGGCGGGTCTGGCTGCCTCTGCCCGGAGAACGCCCTCCTGAAGGCGCTGGTCACCCACCTGCTGCTCTACCGGGGCGAGATGCTGATTATGGATATGGAGGCCGGAGTGGAACACCTGGGGCGGGCCACGGCCCAGGCGGTGGACGCGATGCTGGTGGTGGTGGAGCCGGGGAGGCGGAGCATAGAGGTCGCCGAACGGATTCGGGAACTGGCGGGCGACATTGGGCTGAGGCGACTGTACGTCGTGGGCAACAAGGTCCGTACCGATGCCGACCGGGCCTTCATCGCCGGGCAGAGCCCGCTCCCGGTGGTGGGGTACCTCTCGGCCAGCCCGGCCATTATTGAGGCCGATCTGCGGGGAATGGCCGTCTACGAGGCCGCGCCGGAAGCGGTGGAGGAAGCGCAGGAGATTGTCCGCCGACTGGAACAGGAGGCGGGACAGGCCG
>JAPYWT010000461.1 GCA_028276215.1 Thermoflexus sp.
CGCAGGGGTTACCTCTGCCGGACAATCTGGAAACGGTCAAAGTCGCGAGCGATGACGGTCTCCGGGAAAATGGCCTGCGCCTCCTCCAGGACCTCCCAGTCCCGGTAGCGGCGGGAGATGTGGGTCAACACCAGTTGCCGGACGTTCGCGTCCCGCGCCAGGAGGGCAGCCTGGCGGGCCGTCAGGTGGCCGAACTCCCGCGCCATCTCCGCCTCCGCCTCCAGATAGGTGGCCTCAATGACCAGCATGTCCGCCTCCCGGACGAACTCTGCCAGGCCGTCGGTGCGGGCGGCATCGCCGACATGGGCCAGGCAGGCCCCCAGGCGCGGCGGCCCCAGGACCTGGTCGGGGTGGATCACCCGGCCGTCGGGCAGGGTGACGGATTCTCCGGCAACCAGCCGCCGCCGTTCCGGCCCGGCGGGCACCCCCAGCGCCTCCGCCTTCTCCACCAGGAACGGACGGCGGGGCTTCTCCCGGAAGAGATAGCCGAAACACCCCGGCCCCCG
Organism: Thermoflexus sp.; assembly: GCA_028276215.1. GTDB lineage: Bacteria > Chloroflexota > Anaerolineae > B4-G1 > DUEL01 > SpSt-77. The sequence goes on from JAPYWT010000461.1 coordinate 507, forward strand.
ATGCTGGACCGGGAAGGCGAAAACTTCCAGGTCGTCGGCTTCCAGAATTTTTCCGGGCATTACCTCCACGAAAATCAGTTCCATCGGCGGCTGGGCGCCCCGCAGGACGACGCCGAAGATGAGGTCCCGTACCCGTTCCAGCGTGGCCCGTCCGCCGTAAATCTCCAGATACTCTATGGTCTCCCAGCGGGCAAAGGTGGAAATCAGTCCACCCAGGCCCAGGATGTGGTCCAGGTGACCGTGGGTCAGCAGGATGCGGTTCAGCCGTTTGAACCCCAACCCGCTCTGGAGAATCTGCCGCTGGGTGCCCTCACCGCAATCTATCAGAAACCGATGGTCCTGATAGAGCACCATCTGGGACGGGAGGTTCCGATGGATGGACGGCGCAGATGCCGATGTGCCTAAGAAAACCAGTTCTATCATGTCGCAAGTCGCAGGTCGCAGGATTACAGGTCGCAGGGCGCAGGGTCGCAGGGCGCAGGCGCAGGTCGCAGGGTTGCAGGTCGCAGGTCTCAGGACGCCGGGATGACCGTCACGGTGCCAGACTTTCCCTCTTCGCCGTCCACGGTGATCTGGGCGGGAAGGAAGGCCTGAACAACCGCAATGTTGGTCAGCAGATGACGGGTGACGGCAGATGTGAACAGGCGGGAAGTCCCGGCCGCCAGCGCCATCGGGAGCAGGAGTTGGTCCGCCAGATGGGGGTCCACCGGAGCCCCCGTCTCGTGATGGGCCAGCAGGTCCTGGCAGGCCATCTGGGCGACCTGGTCGGCGGGCAGGCCCTTGCGCCCGTAGGCAGTGAAGCCCGCCCGGGCGTGTTCATACTGGACGAACAGGAAGATGCCCGCTCCCGGTCCGGCCCCCCGCACGACCAGCGGCTGCAGGTCGGCCTTGAGGCCGGCGCGGGCCAGCAGGTTGCGCGCCCGGTCCACCATCCGCTGGGGGATGTGGGCCGGCAGGTTGGAGACGACGCCCCGTCCCCAGACCCGCCGGACGTCCCCCCGGTCGGTCAGCGCAATGGGGGTCAGCGGGCCGGAGCGCCCCCGAATCCGCACCCGCACCTCCCCGCCGCCCGCCGGGTAGAAGCCCCAGGCCACCAGGTCCATCTCCACCTCCAGTCCCATCCGGGCCACGGTGGGCAGGAAGACCTCCCGGAGGTAGTCCACCGACGGCGCCCAGGGGACGTGGGTGCCCCCGCGCAGGGTCAGTTGACTCTCGCCCGGGGCCAGCGCCAGCGGCAGGAAGACGGTCTGGAAGACCAGGCCTACGGCGCCCGCACTTCCGCGCCCGGCAATCTCCGCCACGTCAAAGGTATACGTCCCCGGGACCGGCGGACTCTGGGGCCAAAAGCGGAGCGTCTGGCTGCCCAGTTCGGCCCCTTCCACGCGGGCCTGGCAGATGGCGGCCGCCGCCTGCACCGCCGTCAGGTGCTGGGGCTGCAGGCCGGGGTTGGGCCGCCCGGCGCGGATGTGGACGATTTCCACCGGCTGGCCCGTGAGCGCGGAGAGCGTCAGGGCCGTCCGCAGGACCTGCCCCCCACCCTCGCCGATGGAGCCATCTATTTGCATCACCGACTCCCCGAAATCTGCCGCAGGAGGGTATCCAGCCGCAGCAGGTCGCCGCCCAGCAGGCGGGCCAGTTCCCGACCCGCCTCCAGCAGGAACGACTCCCGCTCCTGAGGCGGACGGGCCGCCGCCGCAAACCGCAAACTGGCGACCAGCAACTCGTCGGCGGGGACGTCCGGAGCCCCCAGGACCAGCCGGAAGTAATCCAGCCGCCGGGTGAAGTCCCGCACCTCTTCGGGCGCACACTGGTAGAGGAAGTCCATTGTCACCGGCGGCTGGGGCGGGATGCAGTGGAGAATGCGACCGCCCATCCGGCAGCCCACCGCCAAAACGCTCACCTCTATGGGCACCTGCCGGTTCTCCTGTTGGTCGCGGACGACCTCTTCCGTCGGTTCGGCGACCACAACGTGGCGGACAAACTGATCGTCCCGGAGGGCAACGTTGTAGATCAGGCCATAGACGGACGCATCGGAGGAGCGGAGGTCCGCCCGCACGAAGGAGCCGAAGACGGGAATCTCCCGCTGCATCGCCCGGCACCCCACCACAAACCCCCGATTGGAGGCCTGCAGAATCCGCCCAACGGGGAGTGGGGGCTGGGAACTGGTAGATTGGAAATCGGTAGATTGGGAATTGGAAAATTGGTCATTGGTCATTTGGTCATTGGTCATTTGGTCATTGGTCATTTGGTCATTGGTATTGTTTATCCTCACCCCACCCCCAGCGGCTCCGCCGCTACCCCCTCCCCTCTCCTGGCTCAAGCCAGGAGAGGG
>JAPYWT010000463.1 GCA_028276215.1 Thermoflexus sp.
GAGTGTTACCTCAAATCTTATTATACATCCCGTTGTTTGTCAAACTGTTAACGATTCAGCCGATAAGAACCGCCCTCACTGGGCACTTCGTGCCGGGTGTCGGCCTCCGCCGACACCCTTCACCCACGCCAATCCGTGTCCCATTTCCTGATAACACCTGCCTCTACCCTTATTTCCGGCTCAACGGTTGCACATTCTGCAGAATATGATATACTTGTCCCAGAAAAGTATTACCAAGAGGGGAAAAAGTATGACTACAGCAACGGTTACGGCGAAGGGATGGGTCGTTATCCCCAAAGAATACCGTGACCGATACGGTCTCCGGCCAGGTACAAGGGTGCAGTTCATTGATTACGGTGGCATTCTGTCCATCGTAACTGTTCCCGAAGACCCGATTGCCGAGGGGTTGGGAGCGCTCAGACGGTTCGGAGGTGAAAACCTCTGGACTCAGGCTCTTTTGAGGGAGCGCACGGAAGAGCAGACGAAGGAGGAGCAGGAGATTGAGCCAGATTTACGTCCTTGATGCCTTTGCTCTTCTGGCCTATCTGCGGGGCGAGCCGGGGGCAGAACGGGTGCGGGACCTTCTCCTTCGTGCCCGGTCTGGCGAGGCCCGCCTCTACTTGTGTCAGGTCAACTACGGGGAAGTGCTCTATATCAGCGAACGCCAGGGGGGCCGCCCCGCCGCAGAGGAAGCCATTCGCATCATAGACCACCTCCCCCTGGAGACCGTGCTGGCCGACCGGGACCTCACCTTTGCCGCTGCTCACCTGAAAGCCCGATACCCCATTTCCTACGCGGATGCCTTTGCCGCCGCTCTGGCCCAGAAATTGAGCGCCACACTGGTGACCGGCGACCCGGAATTCCGGAAAGTGGAAGCGGTGGTGGAGATAGAATGGTTGACGAACAGGTAGAGACCGACGTCCTGATTATCGGTTGTGGCGTTGCCGGGGCGACGGCCGCGCTTTTCCTGGCGCGCGACCGCCAGCGGCAGGTCACCATCATCACCCGCGCGACCGACCCCGAAGAGAGCAACACCCGCTACGCGCAGGGGGGCATCGTTGCCCTGGGGGAGGACGACAGCCCCGACCTGCTGGCCCAGGATGTGCTGGCCGCCGGGGCCGGCCTGAGTTTCCCCGCCGCCGTCCGCATCCTGGCGGAGGAGGGGCCCCGACTGGTGGAGGAGTTGCTGATTCGGGAACTGGGCGTCCCCTTTGACCGGGAGCCCGACGGGCGATTGGCCTACGGCCTGGAGGGGGCCCACTCCCGCCCCCGCATCCTCCACGTCGGCGACGCGACGGGGCAGGCCATCATCGGGGCGCTGGTCGCCGCACTCCGGGAGTATCCCAACGTCCGCATGGTGACCGGCGCCACGGCGGTGGACCTCATCACCTTCCCCCACCACGCCCGAAATGCCCTCACCGTCTACGACCCCATCACCTGCCACGGCGCGTACGTGCTGGACCGGTCCACGGGACGGGTGCACCGGTACCTCTCCGGAGCGACGGTGCTGGCGACGGGCGGGCTGGGCCGCATCTTCCGCTACACCACCAACCCCGAAGGCGCCCGGGGCGACGGCCTGGCCATGGCCTACCGGGCCGGCGCGCGGGTCATCAACGCCGAGTACGTCCAGTTTCACCCCACCGTCCTGGCCCTCCCCGGGGCGGAGGGATTCCTCATCTCCGAGGCGGTGCGGGGGGAAGGGGGACGGTTGCTCACCCCTGACGGCCACCCGTTTATGCAGAAATACGCCCCGGAGTGGGGCGACCTGGCCCCCCGGGATGTGGTCGCGCGGGCCATCCACCACGAAATGGTGGTCAACGGATACCCTTATGTGCTGCTGGACGTCGCCTCCGTCCTCCCGCCGGAGCGGATTCGGGAGCGCTTCCCCACCATCTACGAACGGTGCCGGTCGCTGGGGCTGGACATCACCGCCCAGCCCATCCCGGTCGTCCCGGCGGCCCATTACTTCTGCGGCGGGGTCTGGACCGACGGGTGGGGCCGGACGACCATCCGGAATCTCTACGCCGTCGGGGAGGTGGCCTGCACGGGGGTGCACGGGGCCAACCGTCTGGCCTCCACGTCGCTGCTGGAGGGGCTGGTCTGGGGCCAGCGCGCGGCGCGGGACATCGCCGCGCGGGGAGGGCTCCCCGTCGTTTCCCCGGAGGAGGTGCCGCCCTGGGAGGAGACCGGGGTGGAGGAGGCGGACCCGGCCCTCATCTGGCGCGACCTGCGGGCCATCCAGCACACGATGTGGAACTACGTGGGGCTGGTCCGCTCCGAGCGGCGGCTCACGCGCGCCCTCCGGGACCTCCGTCATCTGAAGGAGGAGATAGACGATTTCTACCGGACCAGCCGGTTGACGGATGGGCTGGTGGGGCTGCGCCACGCGGTGCAGGCGGCGCTCCTGGTCGCCGAGGCCGCCTACCACAACCGCCAGAGCCGGGGCTGCCACTATCGGGAATCCTGATTTGACAATTCTCCGAATCGGGGTAAAATAAGAAGCGAATTCACTGAGGAGCAGACCAGATGCGCATTGCGACGATTTCCTGGGTTATCGGGGTTCCCATGCTGTGCAACGGGGTTGCCCGTATGCCCTGCCGCAGTGCGCCACCTGGCCGGTAATTGAAATAATACTTAAGGCCGTGGGCGCCTGCGGGAGCCCACGGCCTTTTGATTTCTCTATCTCGCGAGGCCGTGGGGCTCCCCCACGGCCTCGCCGCTTCTAAAAAACATTACGCCGGCTTGCCCCTCCCCCCTTCCCCCCTCCCCGCTGCCGCTGTGCGGCGCGGGGAGGGGGGAGTTGAGAAGGGTTTGAGGCGGGCGGCAAAGCC
>JAPYWT010000464.1 GCA_028276215.1 Thermoflexus sp.
GCGGAGGCGGTAGGGGCGCTGGACCGACCCCTTGCCCAGCGTCTGTTCGCCGATGAGAATCCCGCGCCCCCGGTCCTGGATGGCCCCGGCGACAATCTCAGAGGCGGAGGCGCTCCCTTTGTTCACCAGGACGACCAGCGGGATGGACTCCGCCGGGCCGCCGTCGCGAGAGCGGAATACCTCCTCGCCCTCTTTGGAGCGTTGTGTGGCGATGACGCCCCGATCCAGGAACAGGTCGGCGACGTTCAGTGCCTGGTCCAGCCAGCCGCCGGGGTTATCCCGCAGGTCCAGGATCAGCCCTTTGGGGTTACGGCTCATCAGGTCTGCCAGGGCGTCGGTCATCTGCTGGGTGGCGGTGGCGCTGAAATCCGTCAGGCGGATGTAGGCGATGTTGCCCTCCAGCATTTTGGCCTCCACCAGTGGGATTTCAATGCGCGCGCGGGTGATGGTGACCTCAAAGGTCTTCTCCTGGCCCGGGCGCTCAATGAGGAGGGTGACCTGGGTCCCGGCGGGCCCCCGGATCAGCGCGATGGCCTCGTAGATACTGTAGCCGACGATGGACTGCCCGTCCACCTCCAGCACCCGATCGCCACTCTTGAGGCCGGCGGCCTCGGCGGGGGTGTTGGGAATGATGCCCGCAATCTCAAGTTTCCCGTCGTCCCGCATTCGGACGTAGGCGCCGATGCCCTGGAACTCGCCGCTGGCGTCTTCGTTGATGATGGCGGCGATGCGGGGCTCAATGAACGACGTGTACTGGTCCCCCAGTGTCTGCAGGCTTCCCCGAATCGCGCCGTGGATGATGGTCTGGATGTCGGGGATGTCGCCGTAGTACGATTGCCGGACGATGTCCCAGACGTCCCAGAACAGTTGGATGGCATCCTCCTCGGACTGAGGAGACGCGGGAGTGGGGGTGGGCATCAGGGAGACGGGCAGGGAGATGGTGCCCTGGTTCACGAGATGGGCGGTGCTGAAGCCGGCCAGGAACGCCGCGCCCGCCGTACAGGCCAGCATCAGCAGGGCCAGAAGTCCAGCCAGCCAGAATGTCTTGCGTCCACTCATGTCTTCATCACCTCGGGTTTACAGGTTCAGGGTAATTACCTCCCCTGGTTCTGTTGGGCAGGGTGAGCCGTCCACGAATGTTTCACGAATGCACGAATAGCGCTATCATTCGTGTATTCGTGGCGCATTCGTGGATGGCCCCCGCGCCTGACGATCAGCGCAACAGAAGGTGGTAGGTAGTTACGGTGCAGGGGGAAATATATCACCGAATGCCGATTTTGGGAAGTGGATTGCGGACTGCTGATTGCTGATTGCTGATTGCTGATTGCGGGTTGCGATTATTGGAGTTTTCGCTTGACTTCTCCTTTGCCTTATGGTATGATAAAGGTGTTTCCACGTAATTACCTACCCAAGAACCGTTTCATTAAAACCACGAAGGACACGAAGGCCGCACAAAGGGCACGAAGGATAATATTTTATCCCTTTGTGTCCTTTGTGAGTACTTTGTGCCCTTTGCGGTAGGTAATTACGTTTCCACTCACTACCGGCTCGCCGGAAGGAGGCTTGTATGAACCGCATTCGCTCCATTATTTTCCCCCTGCTGGGTCTGGCGGTGACCCTGCTGTTGCTGGTGGGATGCTATATGCCCGCTGCCCCCGATGTGACCCCAACGCCCTCCCAGCAGGAGATGGAGGAGGCTGGTATGGCGACGATCGCTGCCCAGGCTGCCGGGACGAATCTGACGATGACGGCAGTGGCGGCCAGCCCCTTGCCTGCGACGGAGACCCCGACGCCCCTTCCTCCCACTCCTGAGGAGACCCCTGTGCCCACGCCTGTGCCCACGGAAGTCCCCCCGGCCCCGCCGCCAGCGGAGACCTCGCTCCCGATGCCGGTGCCGTCGCCGATGCCGACCGCTGAGGCGGTGGTGGCTCCCGCCGGGGGCGAAAGAACCCATGTCGTCCAGCCGGGGGAGTGGCTCCTGCAGATTGCCCGCCAGTACGGCGTGGATTGGCGAGAACTGGCCGCGTACAATAACATCGTGAATCCCAACCGCATCTACCCCGGCCAGGTTTTACGCATCCCTGGGACGGGGGGCCAGCCGCCGACCGGGAATGAAATCCTGTACACCGTTCAGCCGGGAGATAATCTCTTCCGCATTGCTCTCCGGTATAATCTGAATTATCTCTACCTGGCCTCCTACAACGGCATCGCCAACCCCCACCAGATTCGCGTGGGGCAGGTCATCCGGATTCCGGTGATCCCGTAGGGCCGAACATCGGGCGTGGATAGACGCGGACGGATGCAGGGAGACGCCACGCGGTCAACGCGGATGTTTGCGGCTCCCATATCCCTATCCCCGGCCTGGTTGGAAAACCGCAAAGAGCGCAAAGAAGGAGTTACGCAGTTGGTCTTTTTTGCCACGAATTGCACGAATTTACACGAATGAAAAGAAATAGAATTCGTGCCAATTCGTGAAATTCGTGGCGAATTCCGATAGTGTATCCGCCAACTGCGTAAGTTCTGATAGAAAATCTTTGCGCCCTTTGCGTTCTCTGCGGTGAAACTGTTGCAGTTACGTTGCGATAGTCAACCGAATCCCAGGTTGGGCGGTTTCCAGCACCAAGCCTCGTGAGGTGGATAAATGCCAAAGAAACGGAGAACCAATACAGGAATACCCGGTTTATCTTTTTCTTGGAAGCGTGCGTTAGGAATAACAAGAAACTGCCCAACCTGCACTCGGCCAGCCTCAAGGCGGGGGCGGCCCAGGGAAGCCCCGGAAGGTTGAACATATGTGTATGTGGAGACCGTACATCCCGTTAGCAT
>JAPYWT010000465.1 GCA_028276215.1 Thermoflexus sp.
AGAGGGGGAGGGGGGCAGGGGGGTGGGGGTGAGGGCCAGCGCGGTAAACAGCGCCTGCAGGAACGACCAGAGGAGCAGGGAGCCTTCCTGCCCACCCCAGACGGCGGAGGCCTTCAGGTAGAAGGGCAGGGCGCGGCTGGAGTGCTCAGCCACGTAGCGAATCTCAAAACGGTCGGTCAGGAAGGCCGCCAGGAGCAGGAGGAAAGCCAGGCTCAGGAGCGCCGCGACGGAGAGAATCCCGTTGCGGGCGCTCTCAGCCCAGCGGGGGTCGTTCCGGCGAAGGGAGAGAAGGGCCGCGACGGCCGCGTAGAGGGCCGTCGCCAGCGCCAGCCCCAGGATCAGCGAGCCCACCCCGGCCAGCATCACTGGCCTCCCGCCTGCTCCGGCACCGCCTCCTGGTAGCGGCTGGGGCATTTCAGGAGCACCTCGTCGGCGTAGAAGCGCCCGTCCTCCCCCAAATGGCCCCGGATGATAGCCTGGCTCTCGTGCTTCAGCAGGTCCGGCTTCACGTTGTTGTAGACGACCTCCAGCCGGGGGGCATCCGGGTCGTTGACGGCGGCGTGGAGGACGGCCGCCAGCCCGCCCGCGCGCTCCACTTCCTTCGGGTCGGCGGGGACCTGGACGATGGTGAACGTCACCTGGGGGATGGTGGGGTCGTAGACGATGGAATCGCCCAGCACCGCCCCGGAGACGGTCAGGTTGCGGCCAATGGCCCGGTCGCCCATGGCCCGCAGTTCCTCAATGGTGAGGAAGTAGTGGGCCGTGCTCCCGGTATTGCTGACGATGAGATAGATGACGGCTGCCAGAATCAGCAGTCCGGCGAAGATGAATTTTCCTTTGCCTGCCATAGGTTGCTCCAGGTTGGGTCAGAGTACTGGGGATAATTGTAACAGAAAGAGGGGAAGGAGTCAAATGGGTGAAGCGTGAAACGCAAAACGTAAAACGCAAAACGTAAAACGTAAAACGTAAAACGTGAAACGTGAAACGTGAAACGTGGGTCAGGGGAGGGAGACGGGGATGGGAGTAGCGATGCGGATTTCGGTCAGGGAGACGTCGCAGCGGAAGGCGTGGACTTCCACGCCGGCGCGAGCGGCCTCCGCCAGCGCGGCCGCAAAAGCGGGGTCGGCCTGGACGTGAGGCGCAAAGACCTCCGCATCGGGCCGCTGGACGACGAAGACGACGGCCGCCCTCTCCCCCTTCGCCGCCTGGACGGTCAACTGGCGCAGGTGTCGCTGCCCCCGCAGGGTCGGCGCGTCCGGAAAGAGGGCCACCCCACCCTCCACCAGCGTGACCGATTTGGTCTCCACCCACAGAGGGCCCTGCGGGCCGTCCAGACGGAAATCCAGGCGGCTCTCGCCACAGCGCACTTCCCGCTCCAGCCGCGTGAATCCGGAGAAGGGGGGTATCCGCCCCGCCTCCACCACCTCAGCGAAGAGCGGTCCAGGCAGACGGGCATCCACGGAGACCAGTACCCCGGCGTATTCCACCAGCAGGAGGTCCAGCGGGGTGCGGCGACGGGGTTCGGGATGGGGGACCAGATGGCAGGGCCGCCCCGGGGTCAGCAATTCCGTCAGGCGGCCCGAATTGGGCAGGTGGGCCGGGAGGGGATGTCCATCCACCTCTACCCGGACGCGGAACCGGTTTTCCCGCGCCAGGAAACAGCCCTGGACGGTCGGTGGGAGTTTCATTTTCAGAAATAACCACAAAGACACGAAGACACAAAGTTAATTGTTAATTTTTTAATTATTAATTTACCATTTGTGTCTTTGCGTCTTCGTGGTAAATTTCATAACACGGTGCCCAGGGTCAGGGAGACGAAGGCGCCCAGCATGTAGAGGCTGGCGAATTTGAAGAGCACCCAGTTCAGCCGCTCCGTCGGGCGGACCAGCACGGCGACGCTGAGGCCGGTCAGGCCAGCGCCGAGAACCGCCAGGACGGCCAGGGCCGCCGGATGGATGCGGAGCAGCCACCCGGCCGTCCCCAGGACCGCCACGTCCAGCAGCGTTGCGAGGGCGATCACCCGCCGGGTCGCCTCCGGCCCGTACACGTTCGGCCAGACGGGGACGCCCGCCAGGTGGTACTCGCGGGCGTAGTGGGTGGCCAGGGTCAGGATGTGGGCCGGAATCCAGAGGAGCACCCCGGCGGCCAGGAGAATCCCCACCAGGTCCACCCGCCCCAGGGCCAGCGCCCGCCCGGCCAGCGCGGGCATGCCGCCGGAGATGCCGCCGAAGAGGATGGATAGGGGCGTCCGGCGCTTGAGCCAGAGAGTGTACACCCCCAGGTCTATGGCGAACCCCAGGGTGACGATGAGCCCGAAGAGAGGCGCCAGGGCCCATGCCAGCGCCAGCCCGGGGACGGAGAGGGCCAGGCCGAAGAGGACGGCGGCGCGCACGCTCATGCGCCCGGCGGGGAGCGGGCGATGGGTGGTGCGGCCCATGCGGGCGTCAATGTCCCGGTCCAGCACCATGTTCAGCGCGGTGCATCCGGCGATGGCGCCGGTCAGGGCCAGCGCGGCAGCCAGGAGTTCCCCCCAGGCAACGGCGCCGGGCCGGCTCAGCGCGTAGGCACAGACGCCGGTCACCAGCAGGAGGAGCGTCTGCAGCGGTTTGGTCAGGGCCAGGAAGGCGCGGGCCGTCTGGGCCCGCTGGGGGGCCGGGGTGAGCGGCCGGGCCCGAGTTTCAGCGATCAGGTTTCCGTTGGGTTGCGGTGGAGTCAGCATCTCAACTTTTGACCTCCTCAAGAGGGAACCAACCCCGGGCTTACGGGGATGAAGGGTTTTGGTTTTGCGGCGGGCGGCTTCGCCGCCCGCCGCA
>JAPYWT010000466.1 GCA_028276215.1 Thermoflexus sp.
TCTGGCGGCGGGACCCGGGGCGGATCATAGAACTGTACCGCCAGTGGGCAGGCTACGCCACCGGCGAGGGCAACCCCGCCGTGACGCTCCTCTACGGCTCCATGTACGGCAACACGGAGAAAGTGATGAACGCGGTGGCGCAGGGCGTCTCCCGGGCCGGGGTGCCGGTGGAGGTGTACGACGTCGCCCGGACCCACATCAGTTACATCCTGCCGGCCCTCTGGCTGAACCGGGGGGTCATCGTGGGCGCACCGACCTACGAGGGCAACCTCTTCCCGCCGATGGCCCACGCGCTGGACGTCGCCGCCCGCAAGCGCATCCAGAACCGCAAGGCGGCCTACTTCGGCAGTTACGGCTGGGGCGGCGGCGGGGAACAGGAATTCCGCCGCCTGGCGGAAACCCTGAAATGGGAAGTTCTGGATACTTTCACCTTCAAGGGCGGTCCTACGGTGGAGGACCTGAAGCGCGCGGAGGCCTTCGGCGAGAACTTCGCCCGCCAGGTGGCGCAGAACCCTGCCCGATCGTAGTCCGGATGAGAACTCGCGGCCCTTCGGGAGACCCAAACGTGCCAGGCACTTCGGGAAGTGCCTGGCACGTTAACCCTCGTTTCCGCCGGATTGCGCGGGCCCTGATCGTCGCTCTGGGGGCAGGCCTTCTGGCTGTGGGGTGTGGGGCACCTGCTCCTTCTCCCCCGCCGACCCTGACGCCTTCTCCGGCGCCGTCTCCCACGCCCAGTCCCACGCCCACCCCATTGCCCCCCGTCCCCATGACCATCCACTTCCCGGAGACGGTCTCGGCGCTGGAGGGGGTGACCGTCACGGTGGAACTGCCGGGCCTGGTCCAGCGGGACCCCGGGGCCCGGGTGTGGGCTCAGGTCTTTCCCCCGGGCTCCCGCGAACCGGTCTGGGAATCCCCGCTGGAGACGGCGGGAGACGGGATGTACGTCTCCGCCCGGCCCGTCTACTTCTCGCTGGAACCCGTGCCGGGGGACTGGCGGCTCTTCGTGGACGTCCAGTCGCCGGTTCCCGTCCGGGGAGGGCGCTGGGTCCGCTTCCGGCAGGAACCCGTCCCCCTCTGGGACCTGACGGGACAGGTACCCGGGGAGGTCTCGGTGCCTGTGCCGCAGCCGTTCGTGCCCATCCAGCAGGAGGGGGACCTGGTCGCCGGAAGCCGGATATGGCAGCGGGGTGGGGAGCGGATAGAACTGTGGTGGGCCCCCGGCCCGGTAGGAGTGCTGACGCTGGACACCGCCCAGATGCTGGAGGAGGCCACGTTCCCGATTATGGGGACGGTGGAGGTCACCTCAGTGGAAGCCGTAACGCGGGGGAAACGGCCGGGTTTTCGTTTCTACGAGCAGTGGTCAGACGGACCGGCGGAGGCCCTGCTGCTCCAGGGCTCCAGCCGGTATCTCTATCTCCTGCGCGTGCGCGTCTCCGGCCGCGATGCGCTGACGCCCCTGCTTCGGGAAATCCAGGCCGCGATGACGGTGAAATAGATGTTGCAGGAGAGGTGAAAGTCAGAGAATTGACGTAACTGCCTACCCAAGAGTCGTTTCGTAAAAACCACGAAGGACACGAAGGCCACACAAAGGACACGGAGGACGATTTTTACCCTTTGTGTCCTTCGTGAGTACTTTGTGACCTTTGTGGTAGGTAATTACGAATTGACAAGCCCTGGCCGGACTCGCTCTAACCTTGTGAAAATGGAGACAACAGAACTGAACAAGCAGGTATCTGCCTGGAAGGCCCGATTGGGACCGGACCTGGTCATCCTGGGACACCACTACCAAAGGGATGAAGTCATCCAGTTCGCCGACTTCCGGGGGGATAGCCTTCAACTGGCGCGGGACGCCGTCCGTACCGATGCCCGCTACATTGTTTTCTGCGGCGTCCACTTCATGGCCGAAACGGCGGCCATCCTGGCCAAACCCGGCCAGACCGTCCTCATCCCCGATGTGGAGGCCGGATGCTTCCTGGCCGACCGGGCCGACCTGCCGCTGGTGGAGGCCGCGTGGCGCGACCTGGGACGGGTGCTGGACGTGGAGCGGGAGGTGATGCCGGTCACCTACATCAACTCGGCGGCCGTCCTGAAGGCGTTCTGCGGCCAGCACGGCGGGATGGTCTGCACGTCGGCCAACGCGGGGAAAGTGCTGGCCCGGGCGCTGGCAGAACGTCCCCGCGTCCTCTTCTTCCCCGACCAGCACCTGGGGCGCAACACCGCGCGCCGGATGGGCATCCCGCCGGAGGAGGTCCTGCTCTGGGACCCGCGCCGTCCCCTGGGCGGGCACGACCCGGAGCGCATCCGGCAGGCCCGCCTCTTCCTCTGGCCCGGCTGGTGCTACGTCCACACCCGCTTCCGGCCCGAGCACGTCCGGGCATGGCGGGAGCGGGACCCGGACGTGCGGATTCTGGTCCACCCTGAATGCACCGAGGAAGTGGTCGCCCTGGCGGACGAGGTCGGCTCCACCTCCTACATCATCCGCCGGGTGGAGGAGTCGCCGCCGGGGACGAAGTGGGCCATCGGGACGGAGTTCAACCTGGTCCACCGCCTGGCCCGGGAGCATCCGGAGCAGTTCATCTTCTCCCTCTCTGACGAACCCCATTACTGCCGGACGATGAACCTCATCACGCTGGAGAAACTGGCCCGGGTGCTGGAGGGGTTGGTGAACGGAGTGCTGGTCAACCCGGTGGTCGTTCCGCCGGAGGTCGCCGAGCCGGCCCGCCGGGCGCTGGAACGGATGCTGGAAATATAGGATACGTCATGTGCAACTTCAACTGATGGATTGGTAGCAAGCCGCTTCTGACCCCTCCTC
>JAPYWT010000053.1 GCA_028276215.1 Thermoflexus sp.
CCCCCTCCCCCTCTCCCACTTGTGGGAGAGGGGGAGGGGGTACGGGGGTGGGGGTAAGGGCAATCACGACGCAAAGGGCATAGAGCAGGGCGCGGCGACGGGCGGTCAGATACCGCCCTGCGACAATGACCGCCACCCCCAGGGCAGCGGCGAGGGAGACTCCCTCCGCCAGCGCCCGGACGGGGGTCCGCCCCAGGTAGAGGACGACGGTGTGCTCGCCGGGCGGGACCCGCAGGGCCAGGTAGCCGGACCCTTCCACCGGCCCGACGTCCACCGGTTCGCCGTCCACGCGGGCCCGCCAGCCGGGCCAGTAGAGAATGGGGAAGGCGATGCCGCCTCCTTCGCCCGCCACCCGCCAGACCTGGCGGGTGGGGGCGGACTCCACCTGCTCCGCCTCCAGGCGCGCGCCGTCCAGCGGAATCGCCCGGGGCGGCGCGTCCGGCTCTATGGCCGCGTCGGACGTGAAGGGGCGGGGGACAACGGCCCGGTAGAGATACTCGTGCCGGATAGTCGTCCCGATGTTGCCGGTGAACAGTTCGTAGAGGAGCAACCGCTCCCGCGTCACGTCCTCCGGGCCGATGGGGAGCCGGTCGGGGTGGAGGGGGACCAGCACGGCGGCCATCAGGATGAGGCCGCAGAGGGCCTCACCCCACCCCTGCCGCCTGCGGAGGGAGCCGGGGGTGGAGTGAGGTATCATCCCCAGCGCGGCGGCCGCGAAGAGGGCCTGTACGGAGAGAAAGCGCCAGGGAAATTGCACCATCGGCAACAGCGGCAGGTGGTCCCAGAGGGGTTTGCTGAGCGGGGTGATCATCAGGGTGGAGATGACCAATCCCAGCAGCAGGGAAGGGGCAGGCGCAAGGCCTGCCCCTACCGGTTGCCCTCCGACCGGTCGTCCAACCCGTGCGGTTACCAGCCGGACCAACAGTACCAGTCCCCCCAGCGCCGCGCCGACAGCCTGGGGGAGCCCCATTGCGAAGGGAGTCCGTTCCGGGGAAGAGAGGGAATAGTCAAAAAAGAAGCAGTTCTGCACCAGATTCCGCGCGCGGAAGTGGTTGGTGTAGTGGAAGTATCCCTGGGTGACCGCCCCTAATTGGGCCAGGTTGCTCTCGCCCAGGGCGGGGAGCCAGAACCAGGCGGAGAGGAGCAGTCCCAGGCCCAGGGCGCTCAGGTCTCCCAGTGTCCGCCAGTCCGGACGGCGCCGGATCAGCACGTACAGCAGGACGAAGGGGGTGAAGATAAAGGCGGAAATGTTGTGGGTGAGCAGGAGTCCGGCATAGGCCAGAGCGACCCCGGCCCGGCGGAGCGGGCGGCCTTCGGGAAGGTCCAGCGCCCAGAGGATGAGGGGGTAGAAAATGAAGGCGTAGAACTCGGAGAGGGAGTCCCCCCGGACGTAGACGTTGACCAGATGGAAGGGGGCGACGGTGTAGCCGACAGCCCCCAGCCACGCGCCCCACCGGTTGGCGGTCAGGCGGCGCATCCAGCCGTACATGGCCAGCGCGGCCGCCAGGAAGCCCAAAGTTTGGGTGATTTTGATGGCGGTGAGGATGTCCAGCCCGATCACCACCAGCAGGCCCGCCAGATAGTAGGGGAGGGCGGCGTAGTAACTGAAGAAAGGGTAGCCCAGGCCGTAGGCGGCATCCGGCATCCAGCGGACGGGGAAGACGCCGGCCCGCAGGTTGGCGGCCATCTGGTGGACGCGCTGGAGGAGGAAGGGGCTATCGCCGCCCCCGCGCGTGTTGACGATGCCCGGCCCCCAGAGGGGCACAGATGCCGCCAGGGCGACAGCCAGGAGCAGCATCAGGGGGAGGATGTCGGCGCGCCGGTTGAAATCCATCGGAAACTCGTAATGACTTACCACAAAGGACACAAAGTTTAGGGGTTAGTGGTCAGGGGTTAGGGGTTAGAAAAATAGAGCAATCCCCAACGACTGACCCCTGACGGCTAAAATTCCTTCGTGCCCTTTGTGCATCCTTCGTGTCCTTTGTGGTTTTTACAAGATGATTCCTCTGAACCCGCGCCATTCGTGGCGATGGACTCCAAAAACATCAGCACCTGCTCCAGGACCTCCTCGGGCGTCCGGTTGTCGGTCTCCACCATCAGGTCGGCGTGAGCGCGGGCATGGGCCAGCCGGGCGGTCATTTCTTCCCACCAGCCCGGGGGGAGTTCCCGCTCCAGTCGCCGCTCCGCCGTCTCCCGGGAGACGTCCAGGTAGACCAGGCGGTCGGGCCGGGTGATGCGTTGCCACATCGCGGGGACGCCGGAGTGCTCCTGGGCAATCTCACGGGCGGCGATGCCGCGCGCCCGCAGGGCCCGCACCAGCGTGCTCTTGCCTGCCCCGCACGGCCCGACAACCCCGATTTTGACCACGGACCACCGACCACTGACCACGGGCGACGGACCACCGACCACGGACCACTGACCACAGACCACTGACCACGGACCACTGACCACTGACCACGGAGCACTGCACAGGCTGACAGCCTGCGCTACCCCTCTCGTCCGTCGTCTGTGGTCTGTCGTCTGTGGTCTGTGGTCTATCGCGGGCACACCCCTTCCATTCCGTTCATCCGGTTCAGGCAGGCCAGCGCCTCCAGCGAGGCGAAGACCACTATCTGGTCCCCCGGGTTCAGCACCCGGTCGGCGGACGGGTGGAAATCCACCCCCGTCGGGTCGGAGAGGAGGATGATGGAGAGGTCCAGTTCCTGCTCCACCTCGCCCACCCGACGTCCAGCCAGCGCAGAGCCGGGGTTCACTGTCAGGCGGCTGATGTTGAGCAGGACGTCGTTGAGGTAGAAGGAGTACTCCACAGCGGCGCGGGTGGCGGCGGCCGCCAGGGCCGGAGCCGCCAGCGCCGACGTGCTGAAGGCGGCCTGGAAGCCGAAGCCCTGCCGGATGCGCTCCGCCAGGTCCTGGTCAAACAACCGCATGACCACCTGGATGTTCGGGTTCAACAGCCGCGCCTCCAGTCCGATGTCCAGATTGGTCAGGTCGTCCTCGGTGGCGGCGACGATGGCGGAAGCGAAGCGGACCCCGGCCTTTTCCAGGACGTCCCGCTGGCGGGCGTTCCCCACAATGACCGGCACTTTCTCCTTCCGGATGGCGGGGATGAATCTCGCCTCGGGGTTTTTCTCCACCCCGACGACCTCGTACTGCATCCCCAGAAGGTGGAGAATCACCCGGTACCCCACTTTGCCCAGCCCGCAGACCACGATGTGGTTCCGATACGTAGAGGCCACGGCCACCTCCCATGCTTCCCGCCGTTCCCGCCGGTTGAAGAGGGCGGTCCAGAACTGCACCACGCCGTTCACCACCAGGACCAGTCCCAGCAGAGGCCAGAAGAAGAAGACGACCTGCGCCGGCCAGGCGCGGGGGTATTCGTGCGTGGTCTCAAAGAACATCAGTTTGACGGTGGTATCCAGGGCGTCCCCCCAGCCCAGGGGCCGGTCGGCGTCGTAGGTGAACCGCAGGATGACCGTTCCGACCAGGAGCAGGACGATGAACAGCAGGAGGGAATACCGGAATTCCCGGACCAGCAGCCAGGTATCCCGAAGGTAGGCCCGAAGGGTGCGGGGATTGACGAGTTTCATCTACGTTCCCGTACCGACCTGGACATACAGACGACGGACCGGGTCGCCGGTGTCGGGCCCGACGCGGAGGACCAGCACGCTGATGTCATCCCGGGGGCGGTTCGCTTCCAGCGCCAGCGCGCGGGCCAGCAGGCCGTCGGCCATCTGCCGGGCATCCAGGCCCTGTGCGGCCATCTCCCCGACGACGGCGGGGAGGTCCATCGGCCCGCCCCGTCCCTCTCCAGCCAGCGCCAGCCCGTCGGTGTAGACGACAACCACCAGGCCCGTTTCCATCGCCACCTCGGTGATGGCCGGACGGGTGCGGGGGTAAATCCCCACCGGCTGGGACGGCGCGTCCAGCAGGTTGACCTCTCCGTCCGGCCTCACCACAATCACCGGATGGGGGTTGTTGCGGGAGAGGACCAGCGTGCCGGTGGTCAGGTCCACGGAGAGGATGTTCAGAGTTGCGGAGACCCGCCCGCCCTTGTGGGTGTAGAGGAAGTCGTGGGCGGCCCGGGCGGCGGCGCCGTCCCGCACCCCCTCGGCCAGTTCGGCGATGGCTTTGCGGGCCACCTGCTGGCTGATGGCCTTCGCGGCCCGCCCCGACCCCTGCCCGTCGGCCAGCACGAAGGAGAAACCGCCCCGGGGGCGCTCAATCATCTCCAGCGTGTCCCCGCTCTCCTGACTGGCCCATTTGGGCACTTTGGCGACGGCAACCTCTATGTGCATACGAATCGCGCGCATTATAAACCGAAGCAGGGTTTCCTGCAAGCAATTTGCCGCTGAGGGTGTGTCCCGAAGATGTGGGACAACTGCTCGCAGTTGTCCTACAAACGGTGCTTTTCCTCGGTTGCGTCCTCCCCATTTTGCGGTACAATCAGGGGAAATCAGCATCATCCTGCAATCCTGCATCCTGCATCTTGCATCCTGCATCTTGCAATCTTGACTTCACTGCAAAAACTCACCGCAGAGACGCCGAGAGCGCAGAGTTCTACATTAGCATAATCTCTGCGTACTCTGCGTCTCGGCGGTGAAATGACCTTTTTGCAGGAGACTCAATCTTGCATCCTGCATCCTCTCTTGGAGGAGCGCACAATGGCAGAAGTCGTCCGGATTGAGAACATTGCCCGGTATGTCGGTCAGGAGGTCACCCTGCAGGGCTGGCTCTATAACCGTACCGACAAGGGGAAACTCCAGTTCCTTCAGGTGCGGGACGGTACGGGGTTCATCCAGTGCGTCGTCTTCCAGAAGGACGTGCCGGAGGAGGTCTTCGCGGCGGCAACCCGGCTGACCCAGGAATCCTCCCTCATCGTCACCGGCGTGGTGCGACAGGATCCCCGTGCCCCCAGCATCCCCCCGGGCTACGAACTGAGCGTCACCGACCTGAAGGTGGTGCAGATTGCCGATGAGTACCCCATCCAGCCCAAAGAGCACGGGGTGGACTTCCTGCTGGACCATCGCCACCTCTGGATTCGCTCCCGGCGGCAGTGGGCCGTCCTGCGGGTGCGCGCCACCGTCATCCGCGCCATCCGGGACTGGCTGGACAGCCACGGCTTCATCAACATGGACACCCCCATCATCACCCCGGCGGCCTGTGAGGGGACGACCACCCTCTTCCAGACCGACTACTTCGGCGAACCAGCGTACCTCAGCCAGTCGGGCCAGTTGTACAATGAGGCCAACATCTACGCCTTCGGTCGGGTCTACTGCTTCGGCCCCACCTTCCGCGCCGAAAAGTCCAAAACCCGCCGCCACCTCACCGAATTCTGGATGGTGGAGCCGGAGATTGCTTTCTGCGACCTGGACCAGTTAATGGAGATAGAGGAGCAGTTCGTCACCCACATCGTGCAGACCTGCCTGCGGGAGCGGGCCCAGGAACTGGCCGTCCTGGAGCGGGACACCCGCCCGCTGGAGAAGGTGGAGCCGCCGTTCCCCCGCATCTCCTACGATGAGGCGCTGGACATCCTGGCCCGCATCCGGGAGGAGACGGAGGACGATGAACTGCGGGAACTCCTGAAGATAGAATGGGGGGACGATTTCGGCTCTCCGCACGAGACCGAACTGACGAAGCGGTTTGAGAAACCGGTCTTCGTCTACGGCTATCCTACCCGCGCGAAGGCCTTCTACATGGAGCCCTGGCCGGGACGGCCCGAGGTCTGCAAGAGCGTGGACTTGCTGGCGCCGGAGGGGTACGGCGAGATTATTGGCGGCTCTGAGCGCATCTCCGACCCGGACCTGCTGGTGCAGCGGCTAAAGGAATGGAACCTGCCCCGCGAGGCGTTTGAGTGGTACATTGACCTGCGCCGGTATGGGTCGGTGCCCCACTCCGGCTTCGGCCTGGGCGTGGAGCGGACGGTGGCATGGATTTGCGGCATTGACCACCTGCGGGAGGCCATCCCATTCCCCCGCACCCTGAAGCGGGTGTACCCGTGAATGACCAATGACCACAGAATGACCAATGACTGAATGACCGAATGACCAATGCGTCCTCTGAAACAACGGGTCGCCCACCTGATGCGCCAGTTCCCCTTTCTGTACCCGCTGATCAGCCGTGTCATCGGGCTTTTCGCCGCACGGTTCACCGTCGGGGTGACCGGCGTCGTCTTCAACGAACGGGGGGAAATCCTGCTGCTGGAGCACGTCTTCCGGGGGCGCCACCCCTGGGGACTGCCGGGAGGCTGGGTGGGTCGGCATGAACGGCCCCAGGACGCGCTCCGGCGAGAGTTGAGGGAGGAAGTGGGGCTGTCCGTGCAGGTCGGGCCGCCCCTGCTGGTGGACCTGGACGAACTTCCCGGCCATCTGGAGACGGCGTTTCTCTGCCAGGTGGACGGGGAGGTGGGCTCGTTCAGCAACGAGATTCTGGCGGCGCGCTGGGTCTCGCCCGACGCGTTGCCGGAGGGCCTGAAGACGCTGGAGCGGGAGATGGTGGACCGGGCCATCCGCCTGCGGCAATGCCCGGTGGGGCAGTAGGAAAAGGCGTCGGCGCAGGCCTGCCCCGAGGGCCTGGCCCGAGGGACCGGCGCCCGGCGAGAAAGCGCCCAGAAAGTGGCTACCTACCAGGGGACCTCGGGCAAGCGTTATAAGGCGAAGGCATATCCCTGCGCAGGCCGCCAGGCCTGCGTGCAGGCTGACAAAGTTCCATAGAATAACGAGAGCATTCGTGGCCTGCGCTACGTTATCCCCAAACCGGTCAGGGCAGTTAGTCGCCCAGAAAGGCCGATTTCCAATCGGCGCAATCTCTCACGAGGAGGCTTGAGATGGACCTGTTTGCCAAATGCGCATCCTTCACCGAGGCGAAAGAGGCTCAGGCAATGGGGCTTTACCCCTATTTCATTCCCCTCACCGAAAGTGAGGGGCCGGTCGCCTGGGTGGGCAATCATCGCCTGATCATGATCGGCTCCAACAACTACCTGGGCCTCACCATGCACCCCAAAGTCCGGCAGGCCGCGCTGGACGCCATCCAGCGCTTCGGCACCAGTTGCACCGGCTCCCGGTTCCTCAACGGCACGCTGGAATTCCACCTGGAACTGGAGCGGCGGCTGGCCCGTTTCGTCGGCAAGGAGGCCGCCCTGGTCTTCTCCACCGGCTACCAGACCAACGTCGGCACCATCTCGGCGCTGGTAGGCCGGGGCGACTTCGTCATCACCGACAAAGAGGACCACGCCAGCATCATTGACGGCTGCCGCCTCTCCTACGGCGAGATGCGCCGCTTCGCCCACAACGACGTGGACGCGCTGGAGCGGGTGCTATCGCGCCTCCCCGAAGAGGCCGGGAAACTGGTTGTGGTGGACGGTGTCTTCAGCATGGGCGGCGACATCGCCCCCCTCCCCGACCTCATCCGGGTCTGCCGGAAGTACGGCGCGCGGCTGATGGTGGACGATGCCCACTCCATCGGCGTCCTGGCCGACGGGCGGGGCACGGCGGCCTACTTCGGCGTCACCGACCAGGTGGACCTCATCATGGGCACCTTCAGCAAGTCCTTCGCCAGCCTGGGCGGGTTCATCGCCGGGGACGCCGACGTCATCCACTACATCCAGCACTTCGCCCGTTCCCTCATCTTCAGCGCCAGCATCCCCCCGGCCAACGCCGCCGCCGCCCTGGCCGCGCTGGAGATTATGGAGACGGAGCCAGAGCACGCCCGGCGGGTCGTCGCCATCGGTGAACGGATGCGGGCGGAGTTCCGCCGTCTGGGCTTCAACATCGGCAACAGCCAGACGCCCATCATCCCCATCATCATCGGCGACCGCAACCTCACCCTGATGGCCTGGAAGATGCTCTTTGACGCCGGCGTCTACACCAACCCGGTCTTCTCCCCCGCTGTGCCGGTGGGCCAGGAACTCCTGCGCACCTCCTATATGGCCACCCACACCGACGAGCATCTGGAGTTCGTGCTGGAAGTCTTTGAGCGGGTGGGCAAAACGCTGGGGATTATTCAATGACCAATTTACCAATGACCAATGACCAATGACCAATTTACCAGTGTACCAATAACCAATGTACCGACGCCCCCCTAACCTCTTCTGGCTTCTGCTCATCCTCACCTTCGTGCTGGGTCTGGCGGCGCTGGTCGCCTGCGACGCGCCGTTCTCCCCGGCCTTCACGCCCACGCCGACGCGGACGCCCCGGCCTACGGCGACCCCAACCCCCACTCTCACCCCGACGCCGGCCCCCACTCCCACCCCGGCCTGGCCGGTGACGGTGGGTTGCGGGCCCGCCGTCCCCGCTGAGGCCTGTGCCCGCCTGCGGGCCGCTGTGGAGGCCGACCCCGCCCATTTCCTCTGGGCCGACGACCCCGCCGCCGCGCAGGTCCGGCTGGACGGCGAGGCACTCCCCAACGCCCGCGCCGTCGGCGGTTGGACCTACGCGCTGGCGGCCCCGTTCTTCACCCTGGACGACGAGGTCGCCCTGTCGGACCTGCAGGCCACCTGGACGGGCGCCCCGACCGGTCCCTTCGCCGTCCACCCCCTGCTGGTCACCACCGATACCCTGGGGGTCCTGGCCGGGCAGTGGGGCCCGCCGACGGGCCCGGCGGTCCAGGTCGTGGAGCCCGGAGCGCTGCTCACCGAAGCCCTTCGCCTGAAGGGCTGGGCCCTGGTCCCCTTCCACGAACTGGAGCCCCGCTGGAAGGTCATGCGGGTGGACGGCCGCTCGCCGCTGGAGAAGGGACTGGCGGACTACGGCCTGACGGTCCCCCTCTACCTGGGCGCTGAACGCCGCACCGACGCGTTCCCCCTCCTGCCCGCCGACCTCTCCAACCGGGACGAGTCCCGCATGGCGGTGGTGGCGATGACCGGCGTCACCGCGCTCACCCGGGGGACGGCCCAGACGATGGAGCAGAAGGGCGTCACCTATCCGGCCCGCGATATCGCCCCCTGGCTCCTGGAGGCCGATCTGACCCACATCAGCAACGAGGTCTCCTTCACCCCCGATTGCCCCGTCCCGCCGCGCCTGGGGACGATGACCTTCTGTTCCCACGAACGGTACATAGAACTGCTGGACGCGGTGGGGACGGACATCGTGGAATTGACGGGGAACCACAACAACGACTACGGGGTGGAGCCCAACCTGCACACGCTGGACCTGTTCCGACAGCGGGGGTGGCGGTGGTTCGGCGGCGGCACCAACCTGGCCGAAGCGATGACCCCGGTCACGGTCACCCTGGGGCCGAACCGGCTGGCCTTCATCGGCTGCAACTCCGTCGGCCCGTCCTACGCCTACGCCACCGACGACTCTCCGGGCGCGGCTCCCTGTGGGGACTGGGCCTGGATTCGGGAGAAGGTGGCGGCCCTGCGGGCGGAGGGGTACCTGCCCATTGTCACCGTCCAGTACTACGAGACCTACGAGTACTTCCCCACGCCGCAGCAGGTGGCCGATTTCCGGGCACTGGCGGAGGCGGGGGCGGCCGTCGTGCAGGGCAGTCAGGCCCACCAGCCCCAGGGGTTTGACTTCCACGCCGGGGCTTTCATCCACTACGGCCTGGGGAACCTGTTCTTTGACCAGATGCAGTCGCTGGAGACCCGCCAGGAGTTCATAGACCGACTGGTCTTCTACGACGGGCGACTGGTCGGGGTGGATTTGCGGACGGCGCTGTTGGAGGAGGGGGCCCGGCCCCGGCCGATGGCGCCGGTGGAACGTCGGGCGTTGCTGGAGGCGGTTTTCGCCGCCAGCCCGACCCGATGACTGTGGGGCCGTCAATGGCGCGGGGATGGGGGGGGGGGGGGGGGGGGGGGGGCCCCCCCCCCCCCCCCCCGCGCGGGGGGGGGGGGGGGGTGGGGGCGGGGGGGGGGGCGGGCGCGGC
>JAPYWT010000467.1 GCA_028276215.1 Thermoflexus sp.
CTGGCACCTCAAAAGGTGCCAGGCACCTGTGCGGCGAAACCGCTACTTGTAGGCGTCCTGGGCGCTGGCCTCAATGGCCTGGAGCACCGCGTCCAGGTCCTTCCCGCCGACGTAGTCCATCACGCCGGTCCAGAACGACCCGGCGCCGACGGCTGCGGGCATCAGGTCGGAGCCGTCAAAGCGGAAGACCTCGGCGCCGGCCAGAATCTGGGCCTGCTTGCGGGTCAGGTCGTCCGGATAGGCCTTGAGGTCCACCCCCCGGTGCGGGGAGATGAAGCCGCCGCGGGCGGCCCAGATTTCGTGCGGCGTGGGCGTGGCCAGGTACTTGATGAAGGCCCGGGCCTCCGGGGTGTCGTTGAGCATCACCACCACGTCGCCCGCGCCCAGCGCCGGAACGCCCCACTGGGGGTCAATGGACGGGAAGGCGAAGACATCATAGTCCTCCCCGGCCTTCACGCCCTCGGGGAAGAAGCCGGTGATGAAGGAGGCCTGACGGTGCATGTAGCAGCCGGGGGGCGTGTCAAAGAGGGGGCGTGGGGAGTCGCCGAAGTTGGTGCTCAGCACGCCCGTGGTGCCGCCCCAGACGTACTTTTCGTTGCGGGCGATCTGGCCGAAGAGTTCCCACGCCCGCTTCACCGCCGGGTCGGTCCAGGGGATTTCGTGGTTGACCCACTGGTCGTAGACCTCGGGACCGGCGGTGCGGAGCATGATGTCCTCAATCCAGTCGGTGCCGGGCCAACCGCTGGCCGCGCCGCTCTCCAACCCGATACACCAGGGCGTCCCACCGTCGGCCACAATCCGGTCGGAGAGGGCGATCATTTCGTCCCAGGTGGTGGGGACGGTGTAGCCCTTCTCCTGGAACGCCTTGGGGTTGTACCAGACCAGGCTCTTCAGCGCGCCCTTGAACCAGATGCCGTAGAGGTGGCCGTCGTAACTGCCCAGGTCAATCCAGGCCTGCGCGTAGTCCTTCTTCAACTGGTCCATATCCACGATGTTCTCCAGCGGGACCAGCGCGCCCATCTTCGCCAGGTCCACCAGCAATCCGGGCTGGGGGAGGATGGCGATGTCCGGGGGATTGCCAGCCTGGACCCGGGTGACCAGCACCGTGGCCTGCTCGCGGGAGGTCTCAAAGGCCATACCGATGCCCGTCTCTTTGGTGAAGGGCTCCACGGCGGCGGCGAAGGCCTCAAACTCGGAGCCGCCCCACACGCCCAGCACTGTCACCGCCCCTTTGGGGGCTGCCACAGTGACGGGAACCGTGACCGGAACGGTGACTTGTACCGGCTTCTCTACGGGCACGGTGACGGTGACCGTTTGGGGAGCGCAGCCTGCCAGGAGCAGGCCGATGACCGTCAGCGCGGTCAGGGAGAATCCAACGATACGCCGAGACATCTCTCTTTCCTCCTGAAATGGAATGGGGTGGATACAAACAGATTCATCGGAAGCGGTCTTTGGAGAGACAACGGTTGGAGCAAATCTGGACATCACCTCCTTTCAAAATTAACAATTAAAAAATTAACAATTAAAAATTAACAACGAGCGAATTCTTCGCGTCTTTGTGTCTTCGTGGTGAACCCTTAACCCACTACCGGACATGGGCCCCACAGGACTCCCGGACGACCAGTTGGGTTTCCAGGCGGACCTGGGTCTCGTTGGGGAGGTCGCCCTCAATGATGCGGATGAGAAGTTCGGCCGCGCCCCAGCCCAGGCCGAAGGCGGGGACGTGGACGGTGGTGAGGGCGGGGGTGAGGTAGCGGGCAGTGGCGATGTCGTCAAAGCCGACGATGGCCATATCCTCCGGGGCCCGCAGGCCGTGCTCCCGCAGGGCCCGCAGCGCGCCAATGGCGACCATGTCGCTGGCGATGAAGACCGCCGTGGGCCGCTCCTCCAGCGATAGCAGGGATTCCATGGCCTGCCGACCGCTCTCTTCGTCAAAGTTCCCGTAGCGGACCCGGTCCGCGTCAAAGGGAAGGCCGGCCTCCTCCAGTGCGCGGCGGTACCCCTCCAGCCGCTGGCGGCTGGCGGTGTAGGCCAGGGGGGCGTTGGTGATCATCCCGATGCGCCGGTGGCCCAGGGCCAGCAGGTGCCGGACGGCGGTCATCGCTCCCTGTTCGTTATCCACGTCCACCGATGGGATGTCGGCGCCGGGCAGTTGACCGTGGAGGACCAGGGGGAACCCCTCGCGGTGGAGGTCTAAGAGGGCGGTGTCGTCGGAGCGGGGGCCGGAGAGGATGAGGCCGTCGGTGTGGCGGCCGCGGGCCAGTTCCACCCAGGCGTCGTCGGGCTCATCGGGCTCTATGGGGCGGAAGAGGATGTAATAGCCGTAGCGGCGGGCGGCGCGGGTCGCTCCCTGGAGGAGGCCGGGGAGAAAGGCGTCCCGGTACATCTGGTCGGGCCCCCGGTGCCAGACCAGGGCGATGGTGGAGGTTTTGCCGCTCACCAGGCGGCGGGCGGAGGCGTCGGGGTAGTAGTTCAGTTGCCGGGCGGCCTCCAGCACCCGCTGGCGGGTCTCCGGGCTGATGTGGACGTCGGGGACGTTGTTGAGGACCAGGGAGACGGTGGTTCGGGAGACCCTGGCCAGACGGGCGACGTCTCGGGATGTGGGGCGGTCAGGCATGCGTTTCCTCCAGGTGGGCCGGAATTAACACGTGTTACTGACACGTGTTAGTATACACCGAAACGTCCGATTTGTCAAGAGGGAGAAAGCCAGTATGGGTGGGTTTTTGGGGGGAGAAAGAGCAGGGGAAAGTGAGAGGTAAATGACGAGGGCCCCGTTGCCCTCAAGGGAAACCGTTTGGGGCGG
>JAPYWT010000018.1 GCA_028276215.1 Thermoflexus sp.
GTGTGGCGCTCAACGTCATCCGTCAGCAAGGCTTCCGTTATGTTCCTGATGGACACAGGGCAGCCTCCGCACGCCCAGACCGAGGCCTGGCCTGGCTGGGCATTTGTTAGAGCATTGATAAGCCCTGTGATAGAACGCGCACACTTGACAAATCCCGAAACCCTGATATAATCGCCCCTAACTCATTCATAGAGGTCTTCGTACCGATGGCATTCTGCGGTCTCCGAAACTCCCGACGAGCCCGAGCCAAGCGCTCCCCCCACGGGGCTCTGGGGAGTTTCGCGCGCCGCATCTCTCCACCGGTCTGTTAAAGGGCGATCAACCGATTCGTTGACCGGACTTATCGCAAAAAAGGCCGACTCCCCAGAGCGGGGAGTCGGCCTTTTTGATCCGCTGTTCGTAAGTACCTGCCCTGATCGGTCTGCATATAACGTAGCGCAGGCTGTCAGCCTGCATGCAGGCCTGGCGGCCTGCGCTACAGGGGTCCGCCTGTGCTGGCGCCGTTCAGGGTGACGGCCCAGGGGCCCCTGGAGGTAATTACCACTGTTCCCAAAATCTATGAGAGGAGGTGTCCCATGGCTCAATGTCCCGAGTGTGCTGCGGAGTTGACCCTGGCCCCGGACCTGGAAGTGGGGGAAATCGTGTTCTGCCCCGACTGTGGTGTGGAACTGGAGGTGCGCAGCACGAACCCCCTGGTCCTGGAACTGGCCCCTCAGGTAGAAGAAGACTGGGGAGAGTGACGATGCGCATCGGCATCCTCTGCTCCCGCGTTCGGGTGGAAGAGAAATGGCTCTTCCAGGCCCTGCAGGATCGGGGAGCCCAGCCCGAATGGATTCAGGATGAGGCCGTCGTCTTCGGACTGCCGACGGTGCTGGAGGAGTACGACGGCATCCTCATCCGTTCCCTGAGCCACTCCCGCGCCCTCTACGCCAGCCATTTGCTGACCGCAGGCGGCATCCCCACCGTCAACGCCCCGGACGTCATCGCCACCTGCGGGGACAAACTGATCACCTCTCTGGCACTGGTTCGGCACGGCGTCCCCACGCCGTCAGTGCGGGTGGCCTTCTCCCCCGAGACGGCGCTGGCCGCGATGGAGGAACTGGGCTACCCCGTTGTCCTGAAGCCCCTGAACGGCTCCTGGGGGCGGCTCCAGGCCAAAATCAACGACCGGGACGCAGCGGAGGCCATCCTGGAGCACAAACAGACCCTCGGCGGCTATACCCACTCCATCTTCTATATCCAGGAGTACATCCCCAAACCCGGCCGGGACATCCGCAGTTTCGTGGTCGGCGGAGAGACGGTTGCCGCCATCTACCGCACCTCTTCCCACTGGATCACCAACACCGCCCGGGGCGCACAGGCCTCTAACTGCCCCATCACCCCGGAGATTGACCGCATCTCCCGGGCGGCGGCGGAGGCGGTGGGCGGAGGCGTGGTCGCGGTGGACATCCTGGAGGCCCCCGATGGCCGCCTGCTGGTCTCCGAGGTCAACCATACCCCGGAGTTCCGCAACAGCGTCGCGCCCACCGGGGTGGACATCCCCGGGCGCATCGCCGACTATGTTCTGGAGGTCGCCATGAAGTCGGAACGATAAAGTTGGGCATTCTGTGCTCCCACGTCCGGCCGGAAGAGAAGGCCATCTTCCGGGCACTGGCCGCCCGGGGGGTGGATTTTGACCGGCTGGATGAGGAAAAACTCTTCCTGTACTTCCACGCCAACGGTCTGGCCCAGAAGTACAGCGTGATCTGGAGCCGGGTGATCAGCCATACCCGCGCCCTCTATCTGCTGAGCGCTCTGAACGGATGGGGGATGCGGACGGTCAACGACTTCCCGACAGTCCTCACCTGCGGGGACAAGGTGCTGACCACTCAGGCGCTGGCCCGGCACGGCCTTCCGACGCCCCGGACCGCGGTGGCCTTCGGCGTGGAGGCGGCCCTGGAAGCGATAGAGGAGATAGGCTACCCGGTGGTGCTCAAGCCCGCCGTCGGCTCCTGGGGCCGGCTCCTGAGCCGGGTGAACGACCGGGATACGGCGGAGGCCGTGCTGGCTCATAAGGTGGCCCTGGGCGGGCCCGGGCACAGTGTCTTCTACATCCAGGAATACGTGCCCAAGCCCGGTCGGGACATCCGGGTCCTGGTCGTGGGCGACGAGGTGGTCTACGCCATCTACCGCCGGTCGGCCCACTGGATTACGAACACCGCCCGCGGGGCCGAGCCCGATCTCTGCCCCCTGACCCCCGACATTGTCACGCTGGCGCTGTCGGCGGCCCGGGCTGTCGGCGGGGGCATCCTGGCCGTGGACCTGCTGGAAGACGCCGACGGGCGCCTCCTGGTCTCCGAGGTCAACCATACCCCGGAGTTCCACGGCGCGATGCAGGTGGTGGACGTGGACATCGCCGGGAAAATGGCAGACTACGTGATCCAACGGGCTGTAGAGAAACACCCCCATCCCGAAGGGCACGGAGGAATCCAACGGACGGATTGAGCCTTCGTGCTCTTCGTGTCCTTCGTGGATGAAATCTGCGCATCGGAGGAGTCTATGCTGAACGTCTCCATCGTTGGGGCCTCCGGATACGTCGGGGGGGAACTCCTGCGGTTGCTCCTGGGCCATCCCCAGGTCCGGGTGCAGCAGGCCACCTCGGAACGGTACGCGGGACAGCCCGTCCATTTTCTGCATCCGAACCTGCGGGGGCGCACGGACCTGCGTCTGGTGCCTCTATCTGACCTGCAACCCTGTGACCTGCTCTTCGTGGCCCTGCCCCACGGCCAGGTCGCTCCCCGGATTGAGACCTTCGCCGCCCTGGCGGAACGGATCATAGACCTGAGCGCCGACTTCCGGCTGCGGGATCCGGCGGACTATCCCCGCTGGTACGGCTGGGAGCACCCGGCGCCGGAGTGGCTGGACCGGTTTGTGTACGGGTTGCCGGAACTCCACCGGGAGGAAATCCGGCGGGCCCGCTACATTAGCGGCGTCGGCTGTAATGCGACGGTGGTCAACCTGGCCCTCTGGCCGCTGTATCGGGCCGGATGGGTGGAGCGGACGGTCGTGGAGGTCAAGGTGGGCTCATCGGAAGGCGGGGCGGAGCCGACCCCCGCCTCCCACCATCCAGAGCGCAGTCACGTCATCCGTTCCTACGCACCGGCAGGCCATCGCCATATCGCCGAACTCCTGCAGGAACTGACGGTGGACGGGCGGCGCCCGGAGATTTACTTCTCCGTCACCGCGGTGGAACTGGTGCGGGGCGCCCTGGCGACCGCGCACTGTTTCCTGAACCGGGACGTGGAGGAGCGGGAGGTCTGGCAACTCTACCGACAGACCTACGGAAACGAGCCCTTCATCCGGCTGGTCCGGGTCGCCAAAGGTATCCACCGGTACCCGGAGCCGAAAATTCTGGCCGGCACCAACTACTGCGACATCGGGTTTGTCCGGGATGAGGGGACCCGTCGATTGGTGGTGATCGCCGCCCTGGACAATCTGATGAAGGGAGCGGCGGGCACCGCGGTGCAGGCAATGAACATCATGTACGGGTTCCCGGAGACCCAGGGGCTGGAGTTCCCTGGGCTGCATCCGATATAGAGTAGACAAAGATACAAGGATACAAGGGTACAAGGATACAGGGAGAGGCCAGCCCCTTGTCTACTTGTTCCTGGGTGTGTCTCAATTTTGTCGGGGGCGTCCAATTCAGCCCGATGGTAAACCATCGGGCTGATTCAGCGAAGCCCCCTCGGGCCGAAGGCCCTCGGGGCCGAGGCCTGCGGGCTGTTTCCGAGCCCCGAAGGGGCTTTGCAGAATCAGCCCGACGCTTCAGCGTCGGGCGAAAGGCGGGCGAGGGCGAAGCGCCCCCCCAGTGGGGTTGCCCGACAGTTCCGGGACACACCCGGAGAGGGCGCTTCCAGCGCCCGGTACTTCCTCAGCCAGGCCGTAAACGGCCTGGCCCACTGGGCTCCGACAATTCTGGGACACACCCTTGTTCCTTGTCTACTTGTATCCTGGTGATAGGGAGGAGCCATGATTGTCGTCAAAATCGGTGGAGGAAGTGGTCTGAACCTGGAGGCCATCTGCGCCGATATTGCCCGCCTGGTGACCTGGGAGGAATCGGTGGTTGTGGTCCACGGCGGCTCCGGTGAGATGGACCGCATCTCCGAAAAATTGGGGCGGCCGGCGCGCATCGTGACCTCGCCCTCAGGGGTCCAGAGCCGCTATACGGACCGGGAGACGATGGAAATCTTCACGATGGTGATGGCCGGTCGGGTCAATAAAATGCTGGTGGAGCGTCTCCAGCGGCGAGGGGTCAACGCGGTGGGACTCTCCGGTCTGGATGGCCGCCTGTTGGAGGGGAAACGGAAGGGAGTCCTGATCGCCGTGGAGGATGGCAAGAAGAAGGTGCTCCGGGATGACTACGGGGGCATCGTGGAACGGGTGAACGTCTCCCTGCTCCATCTCCTGGTGGCCCAGGGGTTTACCCCGGTGGTCGCGCCCGTGGCCATCAGCCAGGAGGGGGAACCCCTCAACGTGGACGGGGACCGGGTTGCGGCTATCGTGGCGGGTGCGCTGGGAGCCCGCGCCCTGGTCATCCTCTCCAACGTGCCTGGCCTTCTCCGGAACTTCCCCGATGAGGGCACTCGCATCTCCTCTATCCCCGGGGACCAGTTGGAGGCGTACCAGGAGTACGCCCGGGGGAAAATGAAGAAGAAACTGCTGGGGGCCGGGGAGGCGCTCCGTCTCGGCGTCCGCCGGGTCATTCTGGCCGATGGGCGGAGGGAACAGCCCATCCTGCAGGCCCTGGTGGAGCAAAACGGCACGGTCATCTGGGGGAATGGATATGCATGATGACTGGATAGCCCTGGAGGAACAGCACACCAGTGGGGTGTATGCCAAGATTCCCCTGCGCGTCGTGCGGGGGGCCGGGGCGCGCGTGTGGGACGCGCAGGGGCAGGAGTATGTGGACTGCGCCGCGGGCCACGGCGTCGCCATCGTGGGCCACTGTCACCCTCAGGTGGTGGCGGCGATCCGGGAGCAGGCGGAGCAACTGATCACCTGCTCCGAGATGTTCTACCATGCCCACCGGGCGGCCCTGCAGGCGGAACTGGTCGCGCTGATGCCGGGGATGGAGCGGGTGTTCCTCTGCAACTCCGGGACGGAGGCGGTGGAGGCGGCGATCAAATTCGCCCGGCTGGCGACGGGACGACCCGGCGTGGTGGCGGCCCGCAACGGGTTCCACGGCCGGACGATGGGGGCCCTCTCCGCGACGTGGCGGCCAGAGTACCGGCGGCCCTTTGAGCCCCTCGTCCCCGGTTTCACCCACGTCCCCTACAATGACCCGGCGGCGCTGGAGGAGGCCGTCGGCCCCGATACCGCCGCCGTCATCCTGGAAGTGGTGCAGGGGGAGGGGGGAGTCCGGCCGGGCGATGGGGCCTATCTCCGGCGGGCGCAGGAACTCTGCCGGGAGCGGGGCGCGCTCTTCATCGTGGACGAAGTCCAGACGGGGATGGGCCGCACGGGCCGGATGCTGGCCTGTGAGCACTACGGCCTGCAGCCGGACCTGCTCTGCCTGGGGAAGGGGATCGCCGGGGGGCTCCCGATGGGCGCGGTGCTCATCGGCCCACGGGTGGGGAGGCTCCCTCACAGCGTCCACGGCTCCACCTTCGGGGGCAGCCCCCTGGCCTGCGCGGCCGCCCTGGCGACGCTACGGGTGATCCGGGAGGAGTCCCTGCCGGAGCGGTCCGCCGAACTGGGCACGTCCTTCCTCTCCCGCCTGCGCGGCATCTCCTCACCGCTGGTCCGGGAGGTGCGCGGCCGGGGGCTGATGGTCGGCGTAGAACTGCGGCGCCGGGTGCGTCCCTACCTGGCCGCCCTGATGGAGCGCGGCGTCCTGGCCCTGCGGGCCGGCCCCACGGTGCTCCGTTTCCTGCCCCCGCTGGTCATCTCCCCGGACGACCTGGAACAGGTGGCCCGGGCAGTAGAGGAGGTCCTGAAGTCCCCTATCGCCGAAGGTCCGGAGGAGTCCGATGGATGACGAGGTGGCATTCCTGCGGGAGATGCTGGAAATCTACAGTCCGTCGGGCCGGGAGGCGGCCCTCGCGGCCTATCTCGCCGGGCGGATGCGCCAGATGGGGTTTCAGGTCTGGCGGGACGAGGTGGGCAACGTCATCGGCACCATCGGCGAGGGGCCGTGGGAACTGCTGCTCCTGGGCCACATGGACACGGTGGAGGGGTTTATCCCCGTCCGTCTGGAGGACGGGCGCCTCTACGGGCGCGGGGCGGTGGACGCGAAGGGGCCGCTGGCGGCCTTCATCCTGGCGGCCGCGCGCGTCGGCCCCCGGCCGGGGATGCGCGTGCGGGTGGTGGCGGCGGTGGAGGAGGAAAGAACTTCCGCCGGGGCCCGCGCGCTCCTGAACGCCCCCGCCCCCGACGCCGTCGTCATCGGCGAGCCGGGAGGCTGGTCGTCCATCACCATTGGCTACAAGGGGAGCCTCTCCGTCACCTACCGCCTGCGGGCCCCCCGGCATCACTCCGCCGCCGGGATGCCCACCGTCGCCGAGCAGGCGGTCCGGTTCTGGAACCGCCTGGCGGACCACGCCGCCCGCTGCAATCAGGGCGAAAGCCACCGGTTCCACACTCTGGACCCCTCTCTCCGGCACATCGCCACCCGCAGCGACGGCCTGACCGAGGAGGTGACGATGGGGCTGAACCTGCGGATTCCCCCGGGTATGGACATCTCCGAACTGAAGGCGCGGATGCGGGAATGGGCCGACGGGGCCGAGTTGCTCGTAGAGGACGAGGTCCCGCCATATCAGGCCGAAAAGAACACTCCCCTGGCGCGCCGCTTTCTACAGGCCATCCGGGCCTGCGGCGGAACGCCGTCCTTCAAACTGAAGACGGGAACATCGGACATGAACATCGTCGGGCCGGCGTGGGGGTGTCCCATCATCGCCTACGGGCCAGGCGACTCCGCTCTGGACCACACGCCCGGGGAGTACATAGACCTGGAGGAATTCCATCGGGCCATTGGCGTGCTGGAAACAGCGATTCTGAATATGTAGGGCAACTGTAAGCAGTTGCCCCACAACTTCAACTTTTCCAAGAGGAGGCACTGCAATGAAAGTCGTACTGGCCTATTCTGGAGGGCTGGATACATCGGTCATCCTGGCCTGGTTGAAGGAGCAGTACGGGTGTGAAGTCATCACTTTCACTGCCGATCTGGGCCAGGGGGACGACCTGGAGGCGATCCGCCGGAAGGCCCTGGCCACCGGGGCCAGCCAGGCGTACGTGGCCGACCTGCGGGAGGAGTTCCTGCGGGAGTACGCCTTCCCCACGATGATGGCCGGCGCCATCTACGAGGGACAGTACCTGCTGGGCACGTCCTTCGCCCGCCCGCTGATCGCCAAATACCAGGTCCAGATCGCCAGCCAGGAGGGGGCGGAAGCCGTCGCCCACGGCTGTACCGGCAAGGGCAACGACCAGGTCCGGTTTGAACTGGCCTACAAGGCCCTCAACCCCCAACTGAAGGTCATCGCTCCCTGGCGGGAGTGGGAGTTGCGCTCCCGGGAGGACCTGCTGGCCTTCGCCGCGGCCCACGGGATTCCCGTCTCCGCCACGTCCCGCTCCATCTACAGCCGCGACGGAAACCTCTGGCACCTGAGCCACGAGGGCGGCCCGCTGGAGGACCCGTGGTTTGAGCCCGAAGAGGAAATGTTCCAGATGACCATCGCCCCCGAAGCGGCGCCGGACCAGCCGACGTATCTGGAACTGGAGTTTGAGCAGGGGGTGCCGGTCGGCATCAACGGGACGCGCTACGGCCCGGTGGACCTGATGGTCCAACTGAACCGGATTGGCGGCGCCTGTGGCGTGGGGCGGACGGACATGGTGGAGAACCGGCTGGTGGGGATGAAGTCGCGCGGGGTCTACGAGACCCCCGGCGGCACCATTCTCCACATCGCTCACCGCGTGCTGGAGACCCTCTGCCTGGACCGGGAGACGATGCACTTCAAAGACCTGGTCGCGCTCCGCTACGCCGAACTGGTCTACTACGGTCTCTGGTTCACCCCGCTGCGGGAGGCCCTGGACGCCTTCGTCCGCAAGACGCAGGAAACGGTCACCGGCACGGTGCGGCTGAAACTCTACAAGGGCAACTGCATCGTGGTGGGCCGGAAATCCCCCTACAGCCTCTACCGGGAGGACTACGCCACCTTCAGCAAGGACGAGGTTTACAACCAGGCCGATGCGCAGGGGTTCATCAACCTCTTTGGGTTGCCCCTGAAAATCCGGGCCCTGGTGGAGAAAGGGATACCGGCCCCACCGGCGACCGGGGTCCAGCGGGATTAAAGAGGCTTTTTACCACGAAGACACAAAGACACGAAGTTGATCAAATCTTCTTCGTGTCTTCGTGTCCTGGTGGGAATCGTGTCCTTCGTGGTTTTTAGCAAGGGGAGGAAGATGAAACTCTGGGGAGGCCGTTTCGGGAAGGAAACCGACCGCCTGATGGAGGAGTTTAACGCGTCCATCGGGTTTGACCACCGTCTGTGGGCCGCGGACATCCGGGGGAGCATCGCCTACGCTCGCGCCCTGGCCCGGGCCGGGCTGATCTCTCCCGACGAGCAGGAACGCCTGGTCCAGGGCCTGGAGACGGTCGCCCGGGAGTTCGCCGCCGGGGAGTTCATCTTTCTCCCCACCGACGAGGACATCCATACCGCCGTGGAGCGACGGCTGCGGGAGCACGTCGGCCCGGTGGCGGATAAACTCCACACCGGCCGCAGCCGCAACGACCAGGTGGCGACCGACCTGCGGCTGTACCTGATGGACGAAATCCCGATCCTCCGCCAGCACCTGACCGACCTTCAGGAGGCCATCCTCACGCAGGCCGAGGCGCACCTGGACGCCATTATGCCCGGTTACACCCATCTTCAGCACGCCCAGCCCGTCCGCTTCAGCCACTGGCTGATGAGTTTCTTCTGGGCCTTCGGGCGGGACCGGGAGCGGCTGGACGAACTGGAGCGGCGGGTCGCCGTCCTGCCCCTGGGCTCCGGAGCCCTGGCGGGCCATTCGCTGGGGATGGACCGCGCCTTTCTCGCCGCCGAACTGAACTTCCCCGCTATCTCCGAGAACAGCATAGA
This sequence comes from Thermoflexus sp., assembly GCA_028276215.1. GTDB lineage: Bacteria > Chloroflexota > Anaerolineae > B4-G1 > DUEL01 > SpSt-77. Next base: position 9,114 of record JAPYWT010000018.1, read on the forward strand.
CGGCGTCTCCGACCGGGACTTCGTCGCCGAATTCCTCTTCTGGGCGGCGCTCCTGCAGGTCCACCTCAGCCGTCTGGCGGAGGACCTCATCCTCTGGTCGTCGGCCGAGTTCGGGTTTGTGGCGATAGACGAAGCGTACGCCACCGGCTCCAGCCTGATGCCCCAGAAGCGCAACCCCGATGCCCTGGAACTCCTGCGGGGCAAAGCCGGGCGGCTGGTCGGCCACCTGACCGGGTTGCTGACAACGCTGAAGGGACTGCCCACCGGATACAACAAAGACCTGCAGGAGGACAAGGAGCCCCTCTTTGACGCGGTGGACACGCTGAAGCGGGCACTGCCGGTGGCGGCGGGCGTCGTGCGCACGCTACAGGTCAACGCCGAACGGATGGCGGCGGCGCTGGACGACGGGATGCTGGCGACGGACCTGGCCGACTATCTGGTGGAGCGAGGAGTCCCCTTCCGGCAGAGCCATCACCTGGTCGGGCAGGTCGTTCGCCGGGCGGAGGCGCTGGGTCTCCCCCTGCGCGCGCTCCCACTGGAAGAGTTCCAGGCCGTCTCCCCCCTCTTCGGACCGGACCTCTATCAGGTCTTTGACCCCCACCGCTCAGTGGAACGCCGGGCGTCTCCGGGCGGGACGGCCCGGGAGGCTGTTCGGGCGCAGATGGCCCGTGCCCGGTCCACCCTGGCCGGCCGTTGACGGACTGCCGGGTGTGTCCCCATCTTATCGGACTTTGCCACTCTGCGGGACAACAACTCGCAGTTGTCCTGCAACTCTGGGACACCCCCTGGGTGCTCCCCCTCTGGCAAAAATTCCCCCTCTGTGGCATACTATATCCTGATCCGTGCCCATCCGTAAAACCCGTGTTCGTCCGTGTGCTGATTCAGCGTCATTAGGTAACTACCTACCCACCCGCGTCATTGCGCCACGCGCCGAAGGCTTCGCCCAGAGGGCTCTGCCCGAAGGGCGCTCGCGCCGAGGCGAGCCGCCGAAGGCGGCGAAGCAATCTCAAGTTCCATAAGAACAACAAGAACATTCGTGAGGCCTGTGGGGAGATTGCTTCGGCGGCGCCTCGGGCGAAGCCCCCTCGGGCCGAGGCCCCTCGGGGCCGAGGGCTCGGCGTGGCCCTATTGCCGCCTCGCAATGACAGCGGGTAGGTAATTACGTCATCAGGGGGAACCATGCCGATGCTCCAGATGACCGTCAACGGCCAGGCGGTGAGCCTGGATGTGCCCGAAGGCCGTACCCTCGCCGACGTCCTCCGCTACGACCTGGGCCTCACCGGCACCAAAATCGGCTGCGGGGAAGGGACCTGCGGCGCGTGCACCGTCCTGTTGGACGGCAAGCCCGTCCGCTCCTGCCGCTTCCCGGCCCTGAAAGCCCAGGGCGCCCAGGTCCTCACCATTGAGGGACTGGCGCGGGAGGGACAACTGCATCCCCTGCAGGAGGCCTTCATCCGCCACGGCGCGCTCCAGTGTGGCTTCTGCACGCCGGGGATGATCATGGCCGCGCTGGGGCTTCTCCTGCGCAACCCCACCCCCACCGACGAGGAGATTTTCGCCGCACTGCGCCACAACCTCTGCCGCTGTACCGGCTACCGGAGCATCGTGGAGGCTGTCCGCGCGGCCGCCGGGCGGGGCAGTGAACCGTTCATCCCCGCCACCCGCCCGCCGGGGCGCGCGGTGGGCCGTCCCCTCCCCCGCCCCGACGCCGTCGCCAAAGTGACCGGCGCCGCCCGCTACGCCGACGACCTGGCCTTCCCCGGCATGCTCCACGGCGCCGTCCTGCGGGCCGGGGTCCCCCACGCCCGCATCCGCCGGATAGACGTCTCCGAAGCCCGCGCGCTCCCCGGCGTCCACGCCGTCCTCACCGGGGAGGACGTCCCCGGCGAGAACCGCCACGGGTTGGTCCACCGGGACTGGCCCGTCCTCTGCACCGACAAGGTCCGCTACGTGGGGGACGCGGTGGCGCTGGTGGCGGCGGAGAGCCCGGAAGTGGCCCGGCAGGCCCTGGAGCGCATCCGGGTGGAGTACGAACCGCTGCCCGTGGTGGCGGACGTCTTCCGGGCCCGCCGCCCGGAGGCCCCGCGCGTCCACGAAGACCACCCCACCGGCAACCTGCTGGCGGAACTGCACGTCCGCCGGGGGGATGTGGAGCGCGCCTTCGCCGGGGCGGACGTGGTCATAGAGCGGACGTACCAGACCCCCATGATAGACCACGCCTTCATGGAGCCGGAGTGCGCGGTCGCCCGGCGCGGGGAGGACGGACGGCTGGAGATCTACGTCGGCTCCCAGATTCCCCATGCCGACCGGGCCCAGATTGCCGCCGCGCTGGGGGAGGACGTACGGGTGATCGCCACGATGATGGGCGGGGGGTTCGGCGGCAAGGAGGACATCGCCGCGCAGATTCACGCCGCGCTGCTGGCCCGCGCCACCGGCCGACCGGTCAAAGTCCGCTACAGCCGCGCCGAATCCCTGCTGGCCCACCCCAAACGGCATTCCATGGTCGTGCGGGTGCGGCTGGGCGCCCGGCGGGACGGCCGCCTGGTCGCCCTGGAGAACGAAATCTGGGCCGACACGGGCGCCTACGCCAGTCTGGGGACGAAAGTGCTGGCCCGCGCCGTCAGCCACGCCGGGGGGCCGTACGAAATCCCCCACGTCCGCATTGACGGCTACCTCTACTACACCAACAACCCGCCTGCCGGGGCGTTTCGCGGCTTCGGCGTCCCCCAGGTCGCCTTCGCCGTGGAGAGCGCTTTGGACGAACTGGCCTACGAACTGGGGATGGACCCCATCGCGATCCGGCGGCGGAACCTCCTGCGGGTGGGCGCCGTCACCTGCACCGGGCAGCGACTGCGGGAGAGCGTGGGCCTGGAGGAGTGCCTGGACCGGGTGGAGGCGGAGATTCGCCGGGAGCAGGGGCTGGGGCCGGGGGAGCCCATCCGCTGGGGGTGGCGGGAGGGGGAGAAAGCGCTGGGCTGGGGCGTCGCGCTGGCCTACAAGAACACCGGCCTGGGCGGCGGCGCCGCCGACTTCGCCATCGCCGAGGTGGAAATGACCGACGACGGCGGGGCCGAGGTGCGGGTCGGCTCGGCGGAGATGGGGCAGGGGCTGCCGACGGTCCTGACCGCCATCGTCGCCGAGGAACTGGGCGTGCTCCCCGAACGGGTGCGGGTCGTCCCGCCGGATACGGACCGGACGCCCGACGGCGGCCCCACCACCGCCTCCCGCCAGACCTTCGTCTCCGGCAACGCGGTGCGGCTGGCGGCGGCCCGACTGCGGGAGGAGTTGGCCGCGGTGGTGAGTGAACGGCTGGACGTCCCGCCGGACGCGCTGGAGTTCCGGGACGGGGCCATCGCCACCCCGCGGGGGGAAATCCCGCTGGCGGAAGCGGTCCGGTGGGCGCGAGCGGAGGGACGCCCCGTCGTCATCCGGCACCGGTACGACATGCCGCCGACCCGTCCGGTAGACCAGGAGGGGGATACCTACGTGGCCTACAGTTTCGCCGCGCACGCCGCGCTGGTGGAGGTGGACGGGGGGAAGGGTACCGTGCGGGTGCGGAAGATGGTGGTGGCCCACGACGTGGGACGGGCGATCAACCCGCTGGCGCTGGAGGGGCAGATAGAGGGGGGCATCGTGATGGGGCTGGGGATGGCGTTGAAGGAGAAATTCGTCCTGGAGGACGGCATCCCCCGGACGCGCAAACTGGCCGACTGCCGCCTGCCCACGCTGGCGGACGTGCCGGAAATCGTCTCGTTCATCGTGGAGCATCCCACTTCGGAGGGGCCCTACGGGGCGAAGGGCATCGGCGAACTGCCGACGATTCCGGTGGCCCCGGCGGTGGCCAACGGGGTCTATCATGCTGTGGGGACCCGCATCCGGCGGTTGCCGGTAAAACCGTAGAAAATCACGGCGGCCCGCTTCCGCGGGCCGCCGCAAAAACTCGGAGAGGCCAACCAGGGTTTGGGGCAGGCGGCGA
>JAPYWT010000019.1 GCA_028276215.1 Thermoflexus sp.
AAGTCCAGAGGATGGCGTGGGTATCCCCCGTGCCGGGGTCGGTAAACGTGCCGGTGAACTGGATTCCTACCCCCTCGTCCACCTCCCGGTCCGGGCCGGCATTCACCACCGGGGCGACGTTGGTGACTGTCACCGGGGCGGTATCCAGGCCAGATTCGTTGTTGTCGTCCCAGACCCGCAGCGCGGCGATGTAGATGCCGTTGTCCGTGTAGGCGTGGGTCGCCGTCACGCCGGTCGCGCGCTGCTGAAAGATGCCAGTGTAGTAGAAATCCCACTCGTACAGCGTGATGTCGTTGCCGGGGTCGCTGGAACCGCGCCCGTCAAACAGGACGGGGCTCCCTTCGGCGGCAGCGTACGGCCCCCCGGCGCGGGCCGTCGGCGGGACGTTGGTCACCGTCAGGAGGGCCGTGTCCACCAGCGTCCCCCAGGTGCCGGTGACCGTCCAGGCGCCGTCCTTCTCCGCCGTGTAGTGGTTGGCGTTCCAGGTTCCCCCGGCGGCGGGGCTGATGGTGAACGCAGTGTTGGCGGTGACGTCGCCGAGGGGGTTGGCGCAGAGGTCGGCGGAGGCGGCGGTGTAGGTCTGGACCTGACCGGAGGCGATGGTGGCAGCCTTCGGGGAGAGGGAAAGGGTCGCTGGCGCGCCGGGGGTCACGGTCAGGGTGGCGGTGGCGACCAGTTCCTGGTAGGTGGCGGTGACCGTCCAGGTCCCGGCGACGCAGGCGGTGTATCGGCTGGCGGCCCAGACGCCCCCGGCGGCGGGGGTGACGGTGTAACTCCCCGCGCCGGTGACGTCCCACGGGTTGCCGTAGGCGTCGCGGGCGGTGAGGGTGTAGAGGACGGACTCCCCGGCGGAGACGACCGCAGTCGGTGGGGAGAGGGAGAGGGAGACGGGGTCGCCGTGGGAGAGGACATCCGTGGTTTCGGTGACGGCGATAGAAGCCGCGCCGTCGCGGCCGATGTGGACGACATTGGTCAGCACCGCGCCCCCCAGGCCCGTGGGGACCGTCACAAAGACCGTGATCTGCCCGGAGAGGGCAGGGGAGACGACGCCAATGGCCCACCACGGCGTGGTGGGGGTGCCGCCGTGGGGGGGTGGGGAGGCGCCGGCGTAGAGAACGCGCGAGTCCAGGACATCGGTAATGACCACGTCGGCGGCGGGGGCATGGCCGGCGTTGGTGTACAGAATCGTGTAGGTCAGCGGCGCGCCGGCCACGACCGGGTCGGGGTGGTCTGTCTGGGCAATCTGGAGGACTGGCGCGGCAACAGTGGTGGTGACCTGGACGGACTGCGGCGGCGCGCCGTCCCCGGCAATGGTCGCGGTGTTGGTGACTACTATGCCGTCCGCCAGGCTGACGGGCACGGAGACGGTGAGCACAATCTGCCCACCCGTGGTTTCGGAGAGGGTGCCGATGGTCCAGTAGGGCGCGTCCGGCAGGCCGCCGCCGGGTTCAGGGTTCGCGGACTGGTAGATGAGGGCGGGGTCCAGCGTGTCGGTGAGAACGACGCCGGTGACCGTCTCGGTGGTGGGGTTCCCGTAGGTCAGGGTGTAGACCAGAAAACCGCCCGCCGGGACCGGGTCGGCGCTGGCCGTTTTGGAGAGGGTCAGCGTGACTTCCTGGGCGGCGGGGCGGGCGCTGGCGTTGGGGGAGAGGGCCAGGAAAAGGCCGAGGACGCCCAGCAGGCCCAGCAGGAGGGGGAGCATCCACCTCACCCCACCCCCGCCGCCTGCGGCGGCACCCCCTCCCCTCTCCTGACCTTTGGAATGACGGGCCGGGCACGTTTCAATACGGAAAAGTTCCGTTGTCTCATGGTCCGGGTGTCCCTCTTTCCGGCGTCGGCGTCGGGCGCTCCGGAGTGTCGGTGGGCGGCGGCGCCGGAGTGTCCGTCGGCGGAGGCGGCGGGCTGGTGGGGGTCGGTGGCGGTTGGGTCGGCGGCGGTGGCGGGGGCGGCGGTGGCGGCAAAGGCGTCATCGTTGGCGTCGGGGTGGGGGTCGCGGGGGTGGGGGAGGGCGTCGCCACCCCCGTTCCGCGCGGCCGGGTCGGCGTGGGGGAGGGAGACGGGGGCAGGGGGGACAGGGACGGCGAGGCGAACCCGGTCGGCGTCGGGCCGGGGCGGGTGGCGGTGGGTGATGGGGTGGGAGTGCGCGTGGCGCAGAACACCCCGACCTGGGCCGCTTCCCCCGCGGGCTTGAGCACCTCCCAGCACGTCGGGAGGGTGATTGCTTCGTCGTCTGTCCTGCAGTTCGCCGCTCCTTCCTCAATGCGGACGTAGACAGTCCCGCCGTTGGTGCGGACCCGGACGCGAGACGGCACTTCCAGCAGGGTCATAGAGATGGCCGACGTGCCGATGCGGTAGGAAGCCTTCTGCGCGCTCAGGATAACCTCTCCGTCCTGGACCGCCACGTCCAGCAGGGGGAACGCGCCGGGCTCCTGGACGGTGATGCGGGCGCCGGGGGAGAGTTCCAGCGTGCTGCCGTCCCCCAGGCAGAGGCGGGCTCCCTCTGCCAGGGCCATGATTTCCCCCGGCTTCCGGAGGAGGATAGGGGTGCCGGTCTGCAGGTCGCTCCAGTCGGCGGCGTCGGGCCAGCGCGCGCGGGCGGCCCCACCGCACAGGAAGGCCTGGAGGTAGGGAGGGGCCCAGGTCTCGGTGGGCGCGGGAGTGCTCTGGCAGGCCAGGACGGCCAGAAGCATCAGCCCGGCGGCGATGAGGAGCCCCCCGCGCGCCCGGAGTACGCCCTGGAGCGAAGCGGAGGGGCATCCGGCAGCGCCTCTACCAGACCGCGACGGCCTCTGCCCCGGCAAATACAGGTTCCCGGAGTTTCGCTTCCACATAGCGGGTCAGTCGTTCTACTGAATCAAAATTCTCCGGCAGGATTTCCTCATCGGCGACCTCAATTCCGAAGGTCTCTTCCACGAACATCACCAGTTCCAGCACCCCAGTGGAGTCCACAATACCCTCTTCCAGGAACGAGGCATCGTCCCGCAACCGGGTCTCGTCGTCGGTGAACAGGAAGTTTTCCAGGATGTACCGTCGGATTTGGGATTGGATGGACATATTCCTTTCGCCTCTGGGTAGATTTGGGAACGCTGCACCGCTCCAGGCGGGCCTGACACGCGGTGGCAATGATATGGCAGCCTGGATAATGGCTGACCTTTTCCAATTATAGGGACTGAGGGTCGGTTTAGGGTAAAAAAAGTCATAGAAATTGGTTAACTAAAGGGGGAAGACAGAAAAGGCACGCCCAGGCGAGATGAATAGTGCAAGGGGGCCGGATTCGCTGGAGCGGGGAGGTCGGGGCAGGGGAGGAGCGCTGGATTCAGTACGCCGTCATCCCTACCGATGCCCTGCGGCAGGGAGACCGGATGACCAACACCGTGGAGATTGCGGGGAGCGTCCTGGGGCCTTTCACCCGCCAGGTCGTGACGGTCCGGCCCTGGCACTGTTATCTCCCGCTGGTGCGGCGGGGAGCGTGGAGGGGTAACTGTTCAGCCTCACCCCTCCCCCAGCGGCTTCGCCGCTGCCGCCGCAGGCGGCGGGGGTGGGGTGAGGAACGCAGGTCGGATGGTCAATCCGACCCACATTATTGGTGGTGGTCCCGGCGGGGACGGACGGGGATGGTGCGGAATTCCCGCACGAAGCGGATGAAGTTCTCCACCGTCGTCTCAAAGAGCGCCTGACCGAACTCGGCGGTGGCAACGGTCGGGTCGCCGCAGACGCCGCTCTCGCTCATCCGGGACCACCAGTCCTGCCAGGCCAGCGCGCTGGGCTCCGGGTGGTCCCAGTTGAAGTAGGTCAGTTTGACCTGCCCCACCTCCCGCACCGCCTTATCCATTTGCACCAGGTCGGGCCGCAGGTAGAGCATCATCGCCGTCTCGTACTCGCCCGCATGGGCGACGCCACCGGGGCCGGAGCGGCGCATCCGGGAGAACGTCGGCTCCGCCAGGGTGGGGTCAATGGCCGCGTTGGGACTGACGGCCCCACAGATGGCGCCCGTCTCCAGCACCACCCGCCGGGCCGCCAGGTCGGCGATGGCGGCGTTGGAGCCGTGGCCGTTCACAATCAGGATGTGGGTGAACCCGTGGCGGGCCGGGCTCATCGCCACGTCGGAGACGTAGGCGATGAGCGTCTGCATGTCCACCGAGACGGTGCCGGGGAAGTCCATGTGGTGCTCGTCCAGGCCGTAGGCCACCAGGGGCATCACCAGCATCTCCTCCGGCGCCCGCCGGGCCGCCTCCAGGCAGATGGCCTCCACGATGATGTTGTCGGTGTTGAGCGGGAGATGCGGCCCGTGGTCCTCCACTGTGCCGAACGGGAGCAGGACGACGGGCTGCCGGGCAATGGCCTCCCGCATCTCGGGCCAGGTCAGTTCGTCGTAGCGATACTTCACGGGGACCTCCGGGGATGACCACAGACCACAGACCACAGACCACTGACCACTGACCACTGACCACGGACCACGGACCACGGACCACGGACTTCTGTAGTGCAGGCCGCCAGGCCTGTGGGCAGGCTGACAGCCTGCGTTACCTTTGGTCGTCCGTCGTCGGTGGTCGGTCGTCCGTCGTCGGTGGTCGGTCGTCCGTCGTCGGTGGTCGGTCGTCCGTCGTCTGCGGTCAGTCGTCCGATTTCAGCCGCCGGGCCAGGGCCAGGGCCTCCTCCCGCGTGGTGACCTCACCGGCGGCCTGCGCCTCCCGAATGGCCTCCAGCAACCGCCCCACTTCCGGACCCTCCGACAGGTTCAACTCCCGCATCAAGTCCCGCCCGTTGACCAGCGGCGGAGGCGCGACCGCCCCCTGGCTTCGGTGGAAGAAATATTCCAGCAGCGCGCGGGCCGCCGCCCGCCGACGGGCCCAGCGCTGGGGCTCCAGGTTCGGGCCCCAGATGGCCAGATGGTCAGCCAGGGCCAGCAGGACGACCTCCACGCCAGCCTCGCCGGTCGCCCGGAAGAAGCGGTAAGCGGCGCGCCCCGTCACGCCGCCGGGAGTTTCGGCCAGATGGGCGGGCCGCAGGTGAGCGCGCACCATCGCGGCGACGGACTCCGTCTCGGCCCGGCTGAAACGGAACTGGCGCATCCAGTCTGCCGCCCGCCGCGCGCCGACGGCTTCGTGACCGTAGAAATGGAGCACGGGGTGGGCCTGCCCCGGCTTCGCCTCTTCTGTGACGGTGAGGGGCTTGCCCACATCGTGGAGCAGTGCGGCCAGAAGGAGGAGCGTCCGCCGGTAGCGGGGGGCGGTCATCGGCCTGCGGAGATGCCGGACCAGCGCGGAGGCGAAGGGGGACAGCGTCTCCCGGACCTCATCCCACGCCGGGTCGGGCGCGTCCGCGTAGAGCGTTTCCCGTTCTCCGCCAACCACACCGGTCAGGCGCAGGATGTTCTCCGCCGCGTCCACCGTCATCAGCGTGTGCCACCAGACGTTGTGGCGGTGGGGCGGGGTCTGGCGTTGTTCCCGGAGGGCCTCCACGTCGGGGAGGATGGGCCTCATCAGGCCCAGTTCGTCCAGCATTTGCAGGTGGTAGGCGACGGAGCGGGCGTTCAGCAGGCGGACGAACTCGTCCCGGATGCGCTCCGGGGAGACGCGAGGGAGTTGCCCGGCGCGCTCTATGATCCACTGGGCGGTCCGCACCTCCAGCCGCAGGCCCAGTTCCGCCACGATGCGGACGGCGCGCAGCATGCGGAGGGGATCGTGGTCAAAAGCCTGAGGCCCCACCGCCCGCACCCGGCGGGCCTCCAGGTCGGTCAGGCCACCGGTGGGGTCTATCAGTTCCCCGTCCGGCCCGACGGCCATCGCGTTGATGGTGAAATCCCGGTTGCGCAGGTCGCTTTCCAGGTCGGGGCCCCGAAGGCGGGCGAAATCCAGGTCCACCCGCCGACCCTCGTGCCGGGCCACCACCCGTCCGGTGTCCCGTTCTTCGTCCAGGGGGTAGAAGGCCCCTCCCAGCGCGTCGGCGACGGCGCGGGCCAGCCCCAGCGCGTCCCGGTCCACGGCGAAGTCCCAGTCGTGGCGGGGCCGGCCCAGGAGCAGGTCCCGCACACACCCGCCGACCGGCCAGACCTGGACGCCCCGTTCAGCCGCGACCTGGCGTACCACGTTCCAGGGCCACGGGGGGAGCGAGACGGCGCACATCGTCAGGGGAGGTGACAGTCACCTGAAAGGTGACTGTCACCTTGACTTGACTTCAGGCAACGATATGTTTCTGGTCGTACTGCTGGATGCCCCAGATAGCGGTCCGTCGGAGCCACTGGTAGGCGCTGAGGACCTGCTGGGGGAGCAACCCGCCGTCGTAGGGCAGGGCATAGTCCAGGACGATGCCTTCGGGGAATGCCCACGCCCGGAGAAAGACCACGTTCTGGTTCAGCGTGTTGGTCAGTTCCAGTTGGTCCTCAGGGCGGGTCCCCCTCCGCCAGCCGAAGAGCAGGAAGAAAGTCAGCAGTTGCTTGTCCTCTTCCACCGAGATGAAGACCTTGATCCCCTCCTCGTTCACGCAGACCTTGTCGTCGGCGGTCAGCGTGGCACCGATCAGCGCGTCGTCAAAAACGGCCTTGATGCTCTGAGGGGAGACCTCTTCCGGGGATAATACGTACTCGTTCATCTTACTCCTTCCAGACAGGGGGTCACACGGGCGCTCTCGGGAAGGACGACTGTTGCCGGAAGAGGGGAGAGCGAGGACAGACGTCTTTCCTCAAAAGAGGGTGTGCCGCTCTCATTATACCGGTTTGTCCCATATTGTCAAACGCACCGTTTGCCCTAAATTTGTAGGACAACTGCTCGCAGTTGTCCTACAGTAGACTACGATGGCGTGACCACCGGCAGAGTCAGCAGCGCGTGGGGGGCGATGAGGACGTCCAGGTCGGGCCCCAGGTCCCGGGTGACGATTTCCAGCGCTTCGTCCATTGTGGCGGCGGGGATCATCTTGCAGGCCGCCACGATGTCGGGATGCTCGCTGCCGACGATGATGATGCGTGCCTCCTCCAGCACTTTGGCGATCACGAAGGCCCGCTGCTGGCCGGGCGGGTAGCCGTGGCGGCGGGCGTCGTCCAGGACGAACTGGACATCCGGGGCGTTCCGCAGAGCCGCGAAGAAGCGCTGTTCGCCCACACCCTCTCCGGCCCCCTCCTCGCAGCGGGCAGGGATGATGTAGTAGCCTCCCCGCCGGACGACGGGGGTCGGGGCGAAGTGCAGGTACGACGGCGCCCGGCTGGCCTGGTAGAGGTTGGTGTCTTTGGGGTACCCCACGCCGCCGATGGCGACGTCGTACTGATGGGGGATGGGGACCTCGTACACGGTGCGGGCGAAGGCCACCAGTTCCACGAAGGCCGCCTCCGGGTCCCCGGCGGCCACCTGGAGGATGCGGTGTTCGTCGTCCATGACCGCGTTGAGGATGAAGCGCAGGCCGGCCCGGCGGGCCGCTTCGGTGACCGCCTCGTGGAAGGGGTTGCCCTCAATGCGGCCCAGGCGGGTGCCGGGGTGGTCTACGAAGGCCGGGCCGTGGGTGTGGGCGATGAGTGCCTCTCCGGCCGCCCCGACCGCCACCGTCTTGCGGCCGCCGGAGTAGCCCGCGTACTGGTGGGGCTCCACGATGCCGGTGGCGACCAGCAGGTCCGCCTCCACCGCCGCGCGATGGACCTGCACCGGCACCCCACCGGGGGTGACGCCCAGGTCTACCAGCGCCTGGGGGTTGCGGGGCTCGTTGTCTATGACCCGGTAGCGGGCGACGACGTCCGCGCCCAGTTTGGCGACCTTCTCTTCCGGGGTGGACGGTCGGTGCATCCCGATGCCGCACAGCAGCGTGATGTCCTCATCCCGGACGCCGGCGGCCTCCAGTTCCCGCAGGAGGGCCGGGACCAGGATGTGGTCCGGGCTGGCACGGGTGATGTCGGTGAAGACGATGCAGACCCGGTCGCCGGGCCGGGCCAGTTCCCGCAGGGGCGGCGAACCGATGGGGCGGGCCAGCGCCTCGGCCACGGCCGCCTCCGGGTCGCTCAGCGGCGGCACCGGGCGGGACTCCACAACCGTTGCCCGCATCCCAGCGGGCAGCGTGAACTCCAGGTAGGTTTTACTGTAGGGAATCCGGTACATGTCGGCCTCGCGAAGGGAGATTGGACTGGTTATGATGGGATCCTGGTGTCTTCTGCAATTATAAGCGCGGATGGTGGAAGGGGCAAATGTTTCCTGAACAGGACACGGGTTGACACGGATGATACGGATTTTCACGGATTTTTTATCCGTGTCTATCCGTACAAATCTGTGCTGATCCGTGTCCGATTTCCACCTGCTGGCGTGTTGCCTCAGACCAGCATCGGTGTTATTATTAGTGTCACGCAACTATTCACGCCGATTGAAATCGCCCTTCCGGGGCACTTCGCGCCAAGTGTCGGCCTTCGCCGACACGGTTCAGGTGTGCGTTACCAGGATGGTCGGCAAAGGCCGACCACTGGCCGCAAGCCCAAAGAGGCCAACTTCAGTCGGCGCCTGAAGAAAAGTCACCACTTATCCCTTGCAGAGGAGGCCGCAATGAGCAAAAGCGAACTGGCAGGTCGGTGGGCGCTCATCCTGGGCGCTTCCAGCGGATTCGGCGCGGCAACAGCCCGCGCGCTGGCGCGGGCGGGGATGAACATCTTCGGCGTCCACCTGGATACCCGGGCCACGCTGGACCGGGCCCAGCAGGTCATCGCGGATATTGAGGCGGCCGGCCGGCGGGCCGTCTTCTTCAACACCAATGCCGCCGATGCCCGCAAGCGAGAGCAGGTCCTGGACCGCATCCAGGAAGTCCTCTCCCAGGATACGGAGAAGAGCATCCACTTCGTCCTGCACTCCCTGGCCTTCGGCTCCCTTCTCCCCTTCATCTCCGATGACCCGCAGGGGGCGATCACCGAAGAGCAGATGGATATGACCCTGCGGGTGATGGCCCACAGTCTGGTCTACTGGGTGCAGGGGCTGGTCCGGCGAAATTTGCTGCAGCGGGGCAGCCGGGTGTATGCCCTCTCCAGCGCGGGGGCGGAGCGGGTGGTCGTGCCCTACGGGGCGGTCTCCGCGGCCAAGGCCGCGCTGGAAAGCCACGTGCGCCAACTGGCCCTGGAACTGGGGCCGCGCGGGATCGCCGTCAACTGCCTGCGCCCGGGGGTGACGGACACCCCGGCCCTGCGGGCGATTCCTGGGCACGAACACTGGATGCAGGAGGCCTTGCAGCGGAATCCCGGGGGACGGCTGACCACTCCCGAGGACGTGGCGGCGGTCCTGGTTGCCCTGGCCGACCCGGCGGTCACCTGGATCAGCGGTGCGGTCATCCCGGTGGACGGCGGGGAGATCATCGTCGGATAATCCCTGATCCACGAAGAACACGAAGAACACGAAGGGCACGAATCGCTGTTTATTTTCTTCGTGACGCTTCGTGTCCTTCGTGGATCAAACCTCTGCGTTCTGCGGTGAGTCTGGAAAATGACCGGCGGTCGGTATCTGGGGCCGCCGGTCATTTTTGCCTCCGGCGCGCAAGCGCTTCGCCTTGTCAAAATATTTCGTTCCGCCTCATCGTCTAATTTTGATCCCCACATATACCCCAACCGGTCCGATCATCCCCTACCCCTGGGGGAAATGAACGGTCCCCCGTTCTGAACACGTGTTCTTGCCCCGAAACCTTAAATTTGAGAAGGTTTTAAGGTGGAGGTGGGGGCGGCGGATTGCCCGCCGGAATCTTTTTGGTACAATCAGGGCGAATCCTCTGGCAGACGACGGACCCTTCATCACGCCTCAATGCTCAGGAGGGGATTCCTCCCCCTCCGTTTTTCTCCTGTCACCACAGACCGATCACAGACCGAAGTGTGTATCGCGTGTTTTTAGCCCTTTTCCTATGGCTTGCTTATGGATGCCAACCGTATCTGGCAGGCAGCATTAGGTGAACTTCAACTGGAACTGACGCGCGCGACCTTTGAGACCTGGCTGCGGAATTCCCGCCTGGTGGCGTGCGAGGACGGTATCTTCGTTATCGGGGTCGCCAATACGTACGCGCGCGACTGGCTGGAGAGTCGGCTCCGGTCCGTTGTGGCGCGCGTCCTCACCCGCCTGACCGGACGGACCGCATCGGTTCGGTTTGTCGTCTGGGAAGGCCAGCGGGAGGAGCCGGAGACCCATTCCACACTCCCGTTGTTGAACGGAAAGACGACCGAGTCCTCGCGCAGGAACGAACGGTCCAACGACACTTTGAATCCTCGCTACACCTTTGACTCCTTCATCGTCGGGCCAGGCAATCGGCTGGCTCACGCGGCCTGCATGGCGGTGGCGGAGCGCCCGGCGCGCGCCTTCAACCCCCTCTTCATTCACGGGGGCGTCGGTCTGGGCAAGACGCATCTCCTGCACGCGATCGGGCACGTCTGCCGGGCCAGCGGCCTGCAGACCCTCTACGTCTCCGCCGAGACTTTCACCAACGACCTGATTGAGGCCATCCGCCACCAGGCCACCGACGCCTTCCGGGAAACCTACCGCACGGTGGACGTCCTGCTGGTGGACGATGTCCAGTTCATCGCCGGAAAGGAATCCACCCAGGAGGAGTTCTTCCACACCTTCAACGCGCTGCACGGGAACGGGGCGCAGATTGTCATCTCGTCCGACCGTCCCCCCCGGGCAATGGCCACACTGGAGGAACGGCTGCGCTCCCGGTTTGAGTGGGGGCTCATCGTGGACATCCAGCCCCCGGAACTGGAGACGCGCGTCGCCATCCTGCGCCGGAAGGCCGCCGAACTGGGCATCCCGGTCCCCGATGAGATTTGTTTCCTGATCGCCGAACGGTTCCAGAACAACATCCGGGAACTGGAGGGGGCACTGAACCGGGTCGTGGCGGTGGCCACGCTGACCCAGCAGCCCCTGACGCCCGAACTGGCCACCCAGGCGCTGGAGGACATGGTCACCCGCGCCCGCCCCCAGGTCACCCCCGAGGCCATCCTGCAGGCCGTGGCGGATTTCTACAACCTAAGCATGGAGGAACTGACGGGGACCAGTCGGCGTCAGAGCGTGGCCCGCCCGCGCCAGGTGGCCTGTTATCTGCTACGCCAGGAGGCCGGCGCGTCCCTGCCTCAGATCGGGCAGTGGCTGGGTGGGCGGGACCACACGACAGTCCTGCACGCCTGCGAGCGGATCGCGGCGCTGCTGGAGGAAGACGGCGCCCTTCGGCGGGAGGTCCAGGCGATTCGGGAGCAGTTGTACCGGGAACCCACGGCGCGGGGAAAGGCCCATGCCGTGTCTCTATCCCGGCGATAACCCCATGCTGCCCCTGATACCGCAGAACCGGGGGTGTGTCCCAATTTCGTCGGGCCTGGCCGCTTTGTAGGACAACTGCGAGCAGTTGTCCTACAACTTTGGGACACACTCAGAACCGGCGCGGCCTTGACATCTATCCAGATTGCGGTAAAATACAAGAGCGAATGGGGCTGTAGCTCAGCTGGGAGAGCGCTTCAATCGCACTGAAGAGGCCAGGGGTTCGAATCCCCTCAGCTCCATCGTGGGCCCGTGGCGCAGCTGGGAGCGCGTCTCAATGGCATTGAGAAGGCCGAGGGTTCGAATCCCTCCGGGTCCACCTGATTCCCTCTCTGCCCCCTCATCTCCATACCAGGCCTCACTGAGATGACGGCTCAGAGGCGTCAACCTTCTCCAATGAGGTGGGCGCAACGGAGCCGTTTTTTCGTACCCAGGCCGATTGAAATCGCCCTCCCTGGGCACTTCGTGCCGGTTGTCGGCCTCCGCCGACAATCCTGATGTGCGCATCTGAGCCCTGGTCGGCGAAGGCCGACCATCGGCCACAGGCCCAGGAAGGGTGACTTCAGTCAGCGCTGAACCGTTACCGTTTTTCTCTTTCAATCCCGCACAGGAGCCCCAACCATGTCCCCTTCCGCCCGCACGTTCTGGATTCGTCTGGGTATCGGCATTGCCCTCTCCGTCCTCAGCGCGGTTCTCCTGACCCTCTCCTTCCCACCCTACAGTCTCTGGCCCCTGATCTGGGTGGCCTTCATCCCGATGCTGGTGGCCCAGTTCCGGGTCATGCCGCGCAAAATTTCCAGCCTGGCGTCGGCCATCGCCATCGGCGGCTGGCTGGGCGGTTACCTGACCCCCATCTTCGCCGGTAGCGGCATCTACATGGCCTGGCTTCCGCTGCTCATCGCCGCCATCAGTTACCTGGCCGATAGCGGCGTGCGCGCCTTCCACGAGCGCACAGACTACCGCTGGTTCGTCGGATACGGCGCGCTGAACTGGGTGGGCTTTGAGATGATTCGCGGTTTCATCCCCCATCATACGGGGATGGCGTTTTTCATCGTTTATGACCCCGTGACCAAAGCAAGAGATAAAAGCAAGCGATAGCAGAGTTGTAGGACAACTGCTCGCAGTTGTCCTACAACTTTGGGACACCCCGAGCCAGACGCGCCATTTGACATTTACAGGGATTGCGATAAAATAAAGGCCCAAAGGGAGAGCATTGCATCTCCCGTTGAGTGCCAGCAGTTGATTTTTGCTCTTTTGAAAACCTGCTTTCTGACAGGCTGCGAACAGGAGTAGTAGGCCATCCCTGCAGCGAGCCGGGGACGGTGGAAGCCCGGCATTGGCGCCCCGGGGAGCGCCGGGGGGTTCCCCCGAAGGCCGAACTCGCCTGGGAGCCGCGTCGGCGAACGGGTTTCCCCAGTAGTCGGCGACGGGTGGCCCCCGTTATCGGGCCAGAGCGGGAGACGCCTTTCGTTTCCGGGTTCGTAGTCCGGCACGAAGCGCAGCGAAGTGCCGTCCGGGCGTCTCCAACCAGGGTGGTACCGCGGAGTGTGCCCCTTCGTCCCTGGACGAAGGGGCTTTTTAATTGTTAAAAACCACGAAGGACACAAAGGGCACAAAGGTTGATTTTTTCTCTCTCTGTATCCTTTGTGAGTACTTCGTGCCCTTTTTGGTAACCACAAATTCCTGAAAGTCCATGTCCTTCGTGGCGGGAAAGTGGAGGGCAGATGAACACAGTGGAACTGGCCCCCGGCATCTTCCACCTCCAG
>JAPYWT010000468.1 GCA_028276215.1 Thermoflexus sp.
TGGCGGTGCACCTGGACGGGGCATACAACGTGACCCGTCCGGCGTTTCTGCGGATGCGGGAGCAGGGGTACGGGCGGATAGTGTTCACGACGTCGGCGGCGGGGCTGTTTGGGAACTTTGGGCAGACCAACTACAGTGCGGCGAAGATGGGGCTGGTGGGGCTGATGAACACGCTGAAGTTGGAGGGGGAGAGATATGGGATCAAGGTGAACACGGTGGCGCCGCTGGCGACGACGCGGCTGACGGAGGACGTCTTCCCGCCGGAGGTGCAGGAGCAGTTGAAGCCGGAGTTCGTTGTCCCCCTGGTCCTCTACCTCTGCTCGGAGGAGTGCCCGGTCAGCGGGGGCATCTACAACGCCGGGGGCGGCGTCTACGGGCGGGCCGTCGTGGTGAGCACGCCGGGGGTCCGCCTGGGCGGCGGCGACCGGGTTCCCGCGCCGGAGGAGATTGCCGCCCGCTGGCCGGAAATCATCTCGCTGGCAGGGGCGAAGCCGTATCCGAATGCGAACGCGCAGATACTGGAGATGCTGTCAACTTCTGAAAAGTGAAACGTGAAAAGTGAAAAGTGAAACGTGAAACGTGAAACGTAAAACGTGAAACGTGAAACGTAAAACGTGAAACGTGAAACGTAAAACGTAAAACGTAAAACGTGGAGGAGGGGCGATGACGTACGAGGAGTGGGAGAAGGGGGTGCCGGAGGAGATCAAGCGGGATTCGTTGTGGAAGATGAAGGCGTATCGGCTGGCGCTGTTTTT
This sequence comes from Thermoflexus sp., assembly GCA_028276215.1. Taxonomy (GTDB): domain Bacteria; phylum Chloroflexota; class Anaerolineae; order B4-G1; family DUEL01; genus SpSt-77. The sequence continues at coordinate 756 of JAPYWT010000468.1, forward strand.
GGGGGACCTGGCGGGGCGCGATGCGGCCCGACTGGCTGAGAATCGGCATCTGGTCAGCCTGGCGGATCAGTTGTATCGGGCGGTTGGCTCTATCAGTGCCAACCTGGCCGAGGGGTACTCCAGGGGGTCCGGGCGGGACCGGGCCCGGTTCTACGAGTATGCTCTGGGTTCCACCCGGGAGGGCCGGGACTGGTACTTCAAATCCCGGCACGCCCTCGGAGAGGCCGTCTTCCGGCATCGCCTGCGTTTCCTCACCAGCCTGATCCGGTTGATTCTGACAATGGTTCCGCAGCAGCGCGGGGGAGTCCTGCAAGTACGGGAGGCACCCCCGGTCTACCGCCTTTCATCAGACGGACCGGCTCTGGATGATTCCTGGGACGTCGCCGCATCTTTTCCAGCGGAGGACTGGACCCCCGGCCTGGAAGATGACCCCCTTCTTCACGACCCTACCTGGTCCTCTCTCCTCACCGACGTCCCACTCCCAACCTGACTTCACGTTTTACGTTTTACGTCATCTCAAGGAGGTCCTATGCCCGGCATCACATCCTTCGGCGGCTACATTCCCCGGCTGCGGCTGGACCGGATGGCGGCGGTCCAGCAGATGGGCTGGCTGGCCCCCGCCCTGATCACCGCCGCACAGGGGGAACGTTCGTTCTGCAACTGGGACGAGGATAGCATCACTATGGCCGTCGCCGCTGCGCGGGACTGCCTGGTGGGCGTGGATAAAAGAGCGGTGGACGGCCTCTACCTGGCCTCTACCACCCTGCCCTTCGCCGACCGCTCCGGCGCGGGCATCGTCGCCACCGCCCTCAACCTGCGGGAGGACGTCCGGACCGCCGACTTCACCACCTCGCAGCGGGCCGGGACCTCGGCCCTGCTGGCCGCGCTGGACGCCGTCCAGGCCGGAGGGAAGCGGTCGGTGCTGGTGGCGGCGGCGGACCGGCGGGAGGCCCGTGCCGCGTCCTACTACGAACTCTGGTTCGGGGACGGCGCGGCGGCGCTCCTGGTGGGTACCGAAAACGTCGTCGCGGAGTTCCTGGGCGCCCACACCCTGACCCTGGACTTCGTGGACCACTACCGGGGCGCGCTCCACCGGTTTGACTACACCTGGGAGGAGCGCTGGCTGCGGGACGAGGGGTACGCCAGAATTCTCCCCGCGGCCATTCAGGGGCTCCTGGAAAAATTGGGGCTGACGGTGAACGACGTGGACCGGTTCGTCTACCCGTACCTCTTCGGACGGGACCACGCGCGCCTGGTGCGTCCGCTGGGCATCCCGCCGGAGAAAGTCGCCGACAACCTCTACACCGTTTGCGGGGAGACGGGGACGGCCCACCCGCTGGTCATGCTGGTGCGCGTCCTGGAGGAGGCCCAGCCGGGCCAGCGCATCGTCGTCGTCGGGTTCGGGCAGGGGGCCGACGCCCTCTGCTTCCAGGTGACGGAGCACATCCGCCAACTCCCGCCCCGCCGGGGCATCCGCGGCTCCCTGGCGGAGAAGAAGACTACCGACAACTACCTCAAGTTCCTCAAGTTCCGCGACCTCATCATCACCGAGTCAGGCATCCGGGCCGAGGCGCCCACCCAGACCGCGCTGACGACCCTCTGGCGGGAGCACCGGATGATTCTGGGCCTGGTGGGCGGACGGTGCACCGTCTGCGGGACGCCCCAGTTCCCCAAGACCGAAATCTGCGTTAACCCCAACTGCCTGGCCATGCACTCCCAGGAGGACTACGAGTTCGCCGACGTCCCGGCGACGATTCGGTCCTTCACGGGCGACATGCTGGCGGTCTCCGTGGACCCGCCCGCGATTTACGGGATGGTCCAGTTTGAGGGCGGCGGCCGGATGATGGCCGACTTCACCGACTGCGAACTGGACGACCTGAAAGTCGGCATGCCGGTCCGGATGGTCTTCCGGCGGCACCACACCAGCCCGGAGCGAGGGTTTGTGGGCTACTTCTGGAAGGCCGTCCCGCTGGTGGAGGAATGGAAGCGGAGGGAGGAAGAGGAGCG
>JAPYWT010000469.1 GCA_028276215.1 Thermoflexus sp.
GCCGCAACCCCTTCACGGAGAAACCGGCAGCCGGAACACGAACCGGCTGCCCCGCCCCACCTCCGACTCCACCGTGATGCTCCCCCCATGCGCTTCCAAAATCTGCTTGACCAGCGGGAGCCCCAACCCGGTCCCACGCGGGGCGACCTCTTTGGCCTGGGGGGTGCGGTAGAACTCCTCAAAGATGCGCTCCAGGTCCTGGGGCGGGATGCCGATGCCGGTATCTTCCACCGTGCCGATGGCCCACCCGTCCCTTTCCTCCAGGGCAACCCGCACCCGACCGCCCGCCGGGGTGTACTTGACCGCGTTGGAGATGAGGTTGCTCCACACCTGGGCCATCTGGTCGGGGTCGGCCCGGACCACCGGACGGGCCCCGACCTCTACGGCCCAGGCGAGCCCTTTCGCCTCCGCCTCCTTCTGGAAGAGCGGAGCCACCTTTTCCAGCACGTCCGCCAGGGAGACCGGTTCCCGCTTCTCCAGCCCCTTCTCGCTCTTCGCCGCCGCCAGTTTCAGCAGGTCGTCCACCAGTTCCAGGAGTTCCTGCACCCGCTGGACGGCCCGCCCCAGCACTTCCTGCTGCTCCTCCGGCGGGATGTACCCCTTGAGAATCGCCCATAGAAAACTCTGGAGCGCGTTCAGCGGCGCGCGCAGTTCGTGGGCCACCGTCAGCATAAAGGTCGTCTTGAAGCGGTCCAGCCGCTCCAGTTCCTCTTTGGCCCGCGCCAGTTCGCGGGCCTCTTCTTCTATCTTCTGGAGACGTCGGGCCTCCAGAGTGAGGCGCCGTCGCTCCAGCCCCTGGGCCACCGTCATCCGCAGGACGTCGGCGGTGAAGGGCTTGGAGAGAAAATCGTAGGCGCCGGACCGGATGGCCTGCACGGCCAACTCCACAGTGGCGTAGCCGGTGATGACCACGCAGACCACGTCCGGGTCCTTCTCCAGGATGGGCGCCAGGAGGTCCACCCCGCGCATGTCGGGCAGGACCACGTCTATCAGGACCATGTCAAAGTTCCCCTCCCGGAAGCGGCGAAGCCCCTCCTGCCCGGTGGCGGCGGTTTCCACGATGTACCCCTCCGGCTCCAGCGCCCGCCGACAGCCGGCGCGGATGCCCTCTTCGTCGTCAATGACCAGAATGCGCGGCGGCTCGTTCAAACATCACCTCCGAGAACGTCCCGGCACTTCGGAAGTGCCCGGCACGTTTACCCAATCACTTCTCCCTGCGACGCGATGGGCCGCTCCGCCTCCCCCATCCAGTGCGTGGGCAGCGTGATGGTGAAGGTTGTCCCCTTCCCGACCTCGCTCTGGACCCCAATCTGCCCCCGGTGCATTTTGACGATGCCGTACACGATGGAGAGCCCCAGCCCCGTCCCCTTCCCCGGCGGTTTGGTGGTGAAGAACGGCGTGAAGAGTTTGTCCATGTACTCCTCGGGGATGCCGCACCCGGTGTCGGCAATGGAGATTTCCACCTGACCGTTCAGCGCGCGGGTGGAGACCGTGACCGTTCCGGGCCCCTCTATGGCCTCCGCCGCGTTGTTCAGCAGGTTGACGAAGACCTGCTGCAACTGGGCCGGGTCGGCCTGGATGATGCGCACCCGGGGGTCGTAGCGCCGGATAATCTCCACCTCCGCGAAGGTCGGCTGATGCCGGACGCTCTCTATGGACTGGTCCAGCAGGGCGTGCAGGTCGGTATCCTGGGCCAGCACCTCCTGCTGACGGGCGAAGTTCAGCAGGTCCGCGACAATCTTCTTGGCGCGGTTGGCCTCCTTCAGAATCATCTGCAGGTCGCTGCGGTGGGGGTCATCGGGCGGGAGTTCCCGGTGAAGGGCGTCGGCGAAGAGCATGATGGTGCCCAGGGGGTTGTTCAATTCGTGGGCCACGCCCGCCGCCAGTTGCCCCATAGAGGCCAGTTTCTCCTTGTGGATGAGTTCCTGCTGAACGCGGTGGAGACTCTCGGCCATAATGTTGAAAGAACGGGCCAGCATGGCCAGTTCGCCGTTGCCGTAGGGCTGCACCCGGACGGCCATATCCCCGGCGGACAGACGGCGGTGGGCCTCCACCAGTTCGGTGATGGGCTGGGTGATGATATGCCCGATAGGGACGGCAATCACCCCCGCCAGCAGGATGCAGATGGCCGCGATCAGGGCGACCCGCTGGTTGAAGGTACGCACCAGTCCCAGGAAAGTCGCCTCCCGCGCGCCGACGTAGAAGCTGCCGATCACGTTGCCCCGGTGGTCCCGCAGGGGCTCGTAGCGGGTGATGTACCACTCTTTGACGACAAAGGCGCGGCCGACGTACTCCCGCCCCTCCTCCAGGACGACCCGGCGCACGGCCTGAGAGATGCGGGTCCCGATGGCCCGTCGTCCCGCCTCGTCGGTCACGTTGGTGGAGACCCGCAGGTCGCCCAGGAAGATGGTGACGGTGTCTATCCCGGCGACCTCCTTGATCCGGTCCACCAGGGTGTAGTCGTTGTTGAACATGTAGGCCGAGAGGACGGCGCCGACCCGTTGGCCGGATTCGTCCCGGAGGGGGGAGACGCCCACCAGGGCCAGCCCGGCCGTCCCCTCCCGGGGATCAAAGGGCTCCGGCGCGGCCAGCGGGGTCTCTAACAGGGGGATGAAGGCCTGCCGGTCCAGCCCCACCTGGGCCAGGAACTCTTTGGGGATGATCTCGGTGGCCGCCTGGGGCTTCCCCGTCTCCAGGACGGTCCGGACGATGGGCAGGTCGCCGAAGTGGCCCCGGGTGAGGGCCGATGAGAGTCC
>JAPYWT010000020.1 GCA_028276215.1 Thermoflexus sp.
ACCCCTCTTTCCACCCCCTCCCCTCGCCCGCCGCCGAAGGCGAGCGGGAGAGGGGAGGGGGCAGGGGGAGGGGTGAGGGCACGATTTTTGAGACTTTAGCCCGGTACGATTTTATAGGACTCAACAGCCCCCTTCGGGGGCTAAAAATAGCCCGAAGGGCTTTGTATGATGAGCCCGGACGTTTACGTCCGGGCGATGGGCGCTGGCCGAAACAAACGCAATCGGTATAAGACACACAGCGAAGCGGAGTGCCGTTTCGGAGAAATGTATGGACACCTGGGATGCTCTTCAGTATGACATTGTGACCTGCCGCGCCTGCCCCCGGCTGGTGGCCTACCGGGAAGAGGTCGCCCGCACCCGCAAGCGGGCGTACCGGGACTGGGAGTACTGGGGCCGTCCGCTGCCGGGCTTCGGCGACCCACAGGCCTGGCTGCTGGTCGTCGGGCTGGCCCCGGCCGCGCACGGCGCCAACCGCACCGGCCGCATGTTCACCGGCGACGGCTCCGGCGCCACCCTGACCGCTGCCCTCTACCGGGCCGGCCTGGCCAATCAGCCCACGTCCGACCACCGGGACGACGGCCTGGAACTGCGCGGCGTCTTTGAGACGGCGGTCGTCCGCTGCGCGCCGCCCGAAAATCGCCCCACCCGCCAGGAGATAGAGAACTGTCTCCCCTTCCTGGCTCGGGAGATGGCCCTGTTGCCTAACGTCCGGGTCGTGCTGGCCCTGGGGCAGATTGCGCTGGAGGGGTACCGGACCCTGCTCCGGCAGCATGGAGTGGATGTGCCCCCCATCCCGTTCCGGCACGGCGCGGTGGTCTCCTTCCCGCCGCCCCTGCCAACACTGCTGGTCTCCTACCACCCCAGCCGCCAGAACACCCAGACGGGCCGCCTGACCCCGCAGATGCTGGATGAGGTATTACAAGCGGCGCACATGATTGGGAAGCCTGAAAAGTGAAACGTGAAAAGTGAAACGTGAAAAGTGAAACGTGAAATCGGAGAGATAATGAACCTGGCGGCCGTCGTGCTGACCTACAACGAAGAGCAAAATATTGTGGACTGCCTGTCCACCCTGGCCTGGGCGGACCGTCGGGTAGTGCTGGACTCCTTCAGCACCGACCGGACGGTCGCTCTGGCGCAAGGAATGGGCGCGGAGGTCCTCCAGCACCCCTTTGAGAACTACGCCCGCCAGCGGAACGTCGTCCTGGAGTGGGTGGAGGCCGATTGGATTTTCTTCGTGGACGCCGATGAGCGGGTGCCCCCCGAACTGGCGGCGGAAGTCCGGTCCGTCCTGGCCGCGGAGAGGCCGGAAGTGGGCTGGTGGGTGCCCCGTCACAACTACATCTTCGGGCGGCTGACCCGGGGGGCCGGCTGGTATCCCGATTACCAGATGCGCCTGGTGCGGCGGGGCTACGCTCGCTGGGAGCGCGCCGTCCACGAAATCGCCGTCGTGGACGGCCCTACGGGATACCTGCAGAACCCCCTCATCCACTACAACTACGACGACATGGCCGACTTCATCGCCCGCCAGAAGCGGTATACCGACTACGACGCGACCATCCTCTTCGGAGAAGGCGTCCGGCCTCACTTCTACACGCCGTACTCCCAGGCCGTGCGCCACTTCTGGTGGCGGTTCGTCACTCTGAAGGGCTTCCGGGACGGCTGGCACGGCCTGCGGCTGAGCCTGCTGATGGCGTACTACGAGGCTGTGAAGTACCGGAAACTGGCCCGATTGTGGCGGGAAAAGCAAACCATCCCCCGCGCATTTTGAAAATTCCCCCCGTTGTGGTAAAATAATCCCCGCCGACACGGAGTTTCTATCGCAAATCTAACGATTTTCTTTCGCAAATCCAACACAAACCGTATACGATTACCATATCGCAATCAGCAATCTGCAATCCGCTTATCCCGTCGGAGTAGTCAGAAATGGTCGTGAAAAGCAGAACCGGTGCTCCGGACTGGCTGCAAACCCGAACGGAGGTCTGGCGGGCCGTGGGATGGACTGCCCCCCGCCCGGCGCGCCCCTGGCAACCCCCCACCGACGTCTACGAGAACGAAGAGGGCGTCGTGGTCCGGCTGGAAATCGCCGGGATGGCCGCTGAGGATTTCTCCATCACTCTGGACGAGCGCCGCCTGGTCATTGAGGGCATCCGCCAGGACCCGGAGCCCAAACAAACGTACTACCAGATGGAAATTGGCTACGGCGAATTCCATGTGGAGGTGTATCTGCCCTGGATCGTGGACCCCGACTGCGTGGAGGCCACTTACGAGAACGGCTTTCTCCGGGTGTTTGTTCCCCGGCCCCCCGCCTGTCGGGTTCGTCCAGTCATCCCGGGAAACCGTGAGGAGTCAGGATAACAATGGGACCTCTGGAAGACATCTTTCGTTCGCTCAACATTCCCGCCATTCCCCGGCCGGGCCGGGAGGAATCGGGGGGATTCAGGCCGGATGACCCCCGTATCCCGGAGGAGATCGCCATTCTCCCCCTGCGCGGCCTGGTCGTGTATCCCATGACGGCCGTCCCCATCCGCGTCGGCCAGCCCCGCTCCATCCGGCTGGTGGACGACGCGGTGGTCGGCAAGCGCGTTATCGGTCTGGTCGCCGCCAAAGACCCCGAAATCCCCGAACCCGGCCCCGACGATGTCTACCGGGTCGGCACGATTGCCATTGTCCATCGCCTCTTCAAGGCCCCCGATGAGACCATCACCCTCATCATGCAGGGGCTCCGCCGCATCCGGATAGAAGAATTCATCGCCACCGAACCGTACCTCATCGCCCGGGTGCGCGAAATTCCCGAACAGATTGAGGAAGGGATAGAGATTGAGGCCCTCCAGCGGACGATTGTGGACACCTTCCGTCGCCTGGCGGAACTCCTGCCCGCCGTGCCGGAAGAACTGATGCTGATGGCCATCAACGCCGAGAACCCCCTCCAACTGGCCTACGCCATCGCCACCCACATCCGCATGAACCTGGAGGATGCCCAGCGGCTGCTGGAACTGGATTCCACCCGCGAGAAACTCCACTTCCTGCTGGCCCTGTTGACCAAAGAACTGGAGGTCGTGGAACTGGGGCGCAAAATTCAGAGCGAGGCCCAGTCCGAAGTGGAGAAGGCCCAGCGGGAGTACTTCCTGCGGGAGCAACTGAAGGCCATCCAGCGGGAACTGGGCGAGGCCAGCGAACAGCAGATGGAGGTGGAGGAGTTCCGCCGCAAAATAGAAGAAGCGGGAATGCCGGAAGAGGCGAAAAAAGAGGCCCTTCGGGAACTGGACCGGCTCAGCAAACTCCCCACCGCCGCTGCCGAGTACGGCGTCATCCGCACTTATCTGGACTGGCTGACCAGCCTCCCCTGGAATGTGGAGACGGAGGACAACCTGGACATCGCCCACGCCCGCCAGGTGCTGGACGAGGACCACTACGACCTGGAGGAGATCAAAGAGCGCATCCTGGAATACCTGGCCGTCCGCAAACTGAAGGAAGAGCGCAGAAAGGCCGGCGAGGAGGAAGAAGAGCCGACGGACCAGATTCGCAAGGAACGGGAAGGCGTCATCCTCTGCTTCGTCGGGCCGCCGGGGACGGGCAAGACCAGCCTGGGGCAATCCATCGCCCGCGCGCTGGGGCGCAAATTCGTCCGCCAGTCCCTGGGCGGCATGCGGGACGAGGCCGAGATTCGCGGCCACCGCCGCACCTACATCGGCGCTCTCCCCGGCCGCATCATCCAGGCCCTGCGACGGGTCGGCACCAAGAACCCCGTCTTTATGCTGGACGAGGTGGACAAAATCGGGATGGACTTCCGGGGCGACCCGGCGGCCGCCCTGCTGGAGGTGCTGGACCCCGAACAGAACCGGGAGTTCCGCGACCACTACCTGGACGTGCCCTTTGACCTCTCCAAAGTGATGTTCATCGCCACGGCCAACATGCTGGACCCCATCCCGGCGCCGCTGCGGGACCGGATGGAGATTCTGGAACTCTCCGGTTACACCGAGATGGAGAAAGTCCGCATCGCGCAGGGGTATCTCATCCCGCGCCAGCGGCGGGAGAACGGCCTCCGCCCGGAGGAGATTACCTTCACCGACGGGGCCATCCTCCGCATCATCCGGGAGTACACCCGGGAGGCCGGGGTCCGCAACCTGGAGCGCCAGATCGGCCGCGTCTGCCGGAAGGTCGCCACCGCCGTCGCCGAGGGGAACGGGCGGACCCCCGTGCGGGTCACCGCGCGCAGCATTCCCAGGTACCTGGGCCGGCCCCGTTTCTTTTCCGAAACCAAACTGCGCACTGAAATCCCCGGCGTGGCGACCGGCCTGGGCTGGACGCCCACCGGCGGCGACGTGATGTTCTTTGAGGCCACCCGAATGCCGGGCAAGAAGGGCTTCCAGATTACCGGTCAGTTGGGCGAAGTGATGAAGGAGTCGGCCCACGCCGCCCTCAGTTACGTGCGCGCCAACGCCAAAAACCTGGGCATCCCCGAGCACTTTTTTGACGAGGTGGACATCCACCTCCACGTCCCGGCGGGCGCCATTCCCAAAGACGGTCCCTCGGCGGGCGTCACCATCGCCACCGCCCTCGTCTCCCTGCTCACCGGCCGCAAAGTCCGCTCCGACGTGGGGATGACCGGCGAGATCACCCTCCGGGGGCAGGTCCTCCCCGTCGGCGGGATCAAGGAGAAGGTACTGGCGGCCCACCGCGCCGGTCTGAAAACCGTTATCCTGCCCAAACAGAACGAGCAGGACCTGGAGGACGTTCCCGACGAGGTCCGCAAAGCACTCCGGTTCGTCCTGGTCAGCCGGGTGGACGAGGTCTTTGAAGCCGCTCTGGAGCCCGACCGCCACCCGGACCCCGCGCCGGACGTCTCCGAACCGTCCGACGCGCCCGAGGAGGAGTCGGAATGAGCAAAATCGTCATTGTGGACGATGACCCCCAGATGAGTCGCCTGCTGCGTGTCCTGTTTGAACTGGAAGGCTTTGAGGTCGTCGTCGCCCAGCGCTACCAGGACATCCTGCCCACCATCCAGCAGGCCCGACCGGACGCCGTCCTGATGGATGTGCGCGTCCAGGGGCGGGAGACGCTGGACCTGGTCCGCCAGATGCGCCAGGAGCCGGTGCTCACGGACATCCCGGTGGTGATGACTTCCGGCATGGACTACCGGAGGCAATGCCTGGAAGCGGGAGCCAACTGCTTCCTGCCGAAACCCTTTATCCCGGACGAGGTGGTGCAGACCATCGGCACGCTGCTGAAGCCGACCGAATCATCCGTCCGATGACCGTCCACTGAGAGCGTGCCGAACAATCTGTTCGTAGTCAGGCACGGAGCACAGCGGAGTGCCTCTTATGGCCCGAAAACGAAAACCCAAAAGCCAGGCCCAGTGGCGGCGCATGGACCTGCACCTCCATACCCCCGCCTCCGCCGACTACCAGGAGCCGGGGATTTCCTTCTTGGACATCCTCCGGCAGGCGGAGAGCAAGGGGCTGGACATCATTGCCTTTACCGACCACAACACGGTGGCGGGATACCGGCGGATGCAGGAGGAAATCCACCACCTGGAGTTGCTGGAACAACTGGGCCGCCTGCGGAAAGAAGAGAAAGAACAACTGAGCGAATATCGCCGCCTGCTGGCGAAAATCCTGGTCCTGCCCGGTTTTGAGTTCACCGCCACCTTCGGCTTTCACATCCTGGGCATCTTCAGCCCCCAGACCGACCTGCGGGAACTGGAGTTTCTCCTGCGCCGCCTGAACATCCCGCTGGAGAAACTGGACCAGGGGAGCGTGGAGGTCGGCGCCACGACGGACGTCCTGACTGCCTACCGGGCCATCGCCGAGGCAGGGGGTATCGTCATCGCCGCGCACGCCAACTCGGCCAACGGGGTGGCTATGCGCGGCTTTGACTTCGGCGGACAGACCCGCATCGCCTACACCCAGGACCCCAACCTCCACGCGCTGGAAGTGACCGACCTGGATAAAAAAGGGCCCCGGACCACGGCCAGTTTCTTTGATGGCTCCAAGCCCGAGTACCCGCGCCGGATGCGCTGCATCCAGGGCTCGGACGCCCATCGGCTGGTCCGGGACCCCAACGACCCCCGCAACCTGGGCATCGGCGACCGGGTCACGGAAATCCTGCTCCCCCAGGTCAGTTTTCAGGCCCTGCGGGAGGTCTTTCTGGGGAACGATTTCACCCTCACCCGCCCGTTCCGTCCGGCGGCGAAGGCGCCCTTTGACTACATCCAGGCCGCGCGGGAGGAGGGCCCCACCATTGTCCAGGACTTCCACGAGCGGTTCAGCCGCCGGGGCGGGTACCTCTACGCCATTCTCTGTGACATCTGTGCGTTCGCCAACACCAACGGGGGCACCCTCTACATCGGCGTGAGCGCCGATCCGAAACAGCCCCCGGCGGGCGTGGGCAACCCGCGCCAGGCCATAGAGGCCATCCAGGCCGAAGTGGCCCGCCGCATCACCCCGCCGCTGGAGATCACCGCTGACGTCCAGGAGACCCAGGGCAAGAAAGTGGTGCGGTTGCTGGTGCCCCGCGGGGACGACCCCCCGTATGCCATTGACGACAACAAAATCTACGTCCGCAGCGAGTCGGAGACGGGGCTGGCGGTGCGGGATGAGATTGTCAGCCTGGTCCGGCGGACGGTCGCTCCGCCGAAAGAGGTCGCCGAAGTGCCCGCCGGTCGGATTGAGCCCCCGCGCACGGGGGTGGAGATTATCGCCACCGAGGAGCGGGAGGGGGTTTGCTACCACACCATGCGCGACCTGCGCAACGGCAACGTGGTCACCAACGTCACCCGTCAATCGGCGCGGCGGCTCTGGCACTACGCCATCACCCAGGCGGAGGACCATCCCATAGACCCGGAGCAACTCCGCTGGGAGGGAGACATCGCCCTGATCCGGAAGCGGGAACGGGGCGGTCAGGTGCGCTACGACCTGGCCCAGCGGGAGGACGGCCGCGTGCGCATCTACTACGGCGTCACCGAAGACGGCATCCATGGCCCCTGGGCCCGCCTGGTAGGGTTGGAGGGAGAGTAGATGAAACCGTTGATTTACCGCATCCTGCTGAGGAGAGAACCGGAAGGGGGCTATACGGTCATCGTTCCCTCCCTCCCCGGCTGTGTGACGTACGGGGATACGGTGGAGGAAGCGATAGAGATGGCCAGAGAAGCCGTTGACGGCTATCTGGAGAGCCTGATCGCCCACGGGGAGGAAATTCCCACCGAGGAGCACACGTTTGAATACACTCTGACGGTGGGGGCTTATGCCTAAACTTCCCGCTCTCACTCCTCGTGAAATTGCCCGACTGCTGGAACGAAGGGGGTTCGTTTTAGACAGGGTTAAGGGAAGCCACCATATCTACTATCATCCTGAAACCAGGCGAAGAGTCGTTGTCCCGTTCCACAAAAAGGACTTGCCCAAAGGGACACTGTTAGAAATTCTGAGACAGGCCGGCATCAGCAGGGAAGAAATTAGCGACTTGTTGGAATCAAAGGGGAGGTGAAAAAGAGGATGGGTACCATCCTCCAGACTCCAACCTGAAACTCACACAAAAGGAGGTGAGAGATGGTGCAACCCCTCGGGGTGCATTACTTGCTGGAATTGCGGGGGTGTAACCCCACAGTAATTAATGACCTCCCCGAGGTCAGACGGATTCTGATAGAAGCGGCAAAACAGGCGAAAGCCACCGTCTTAGATGCTCGCTTCCACCAGTTCTCCCCTCAGGGAGTCAGCGGTGTGGTCGTTGTGGGAGAGTCCCACCTCTCCATCCACACCTGGCCCGAATACGGGTATGCCTCTGCGGACATCTACACCTGCGGCCACACGGACCCGATGCGGGCCGCCTTCTACATCGTAGAGGCCCTGCAGGCCAAAAGCGTATACTGTATGATCATCGGCAGAGGAGAACACCCCGTTATGAGCGATGAATCGGAACCTCCGAGTCCCTTCATACCGGCCCGCTGGGGGCTTCAGCCCCCCACGGATTGGCTCTTTGTGGACTACGTCAACCCCAGCGCGGCGACGCTGCTGCGGGTGAAGTCCGTTCTCCACTCGTCCCGTTCGGCCTACCAGCAGATAGACGTCCTGGAGACGGAGGCCTTCGGTCGCTGCCTCATCCTGGATGGCCGCGTCCAATCGGCGGAAGCGGACGAGTTCATCTACCATGAAGCACTGGTCCATCCGGCAATGGTCACCCACCCCGACCCGCGAGATGTGCTGATCCTCGGCGGCGGGGAGGGCGCCACCCTCCGCGAAGTCCTGCGCCACCGGACCGTGGAGCGGGCGGTGATGGTGGATATTGACCCTCAGGTGATAGAGATCAGCCGTCGCTACCTCCCGGAGTGGAGCGACGGTGCTTTTGACGACCCCCGGGCCGAAGTCCGGATAGAAGACGCGTTCCGCTACCTGCAGGAGACCGGGGACCGATTTGATGTCATCATTTCCGACCTGACGGAACCGGAACCCGGTGTACCTTCTGAACCGTTACTCAGCCGGGAGGTGTTCCAGGCGATGCATCGGTGTCTCAAACCCGGGGGGATTCTGGTAAACCAGTCGGGGAGCACCGGTACCTTTATCAGCCTTTTTGCTCACATTTACCGGCTCATGGGCACCGTTTTTGGACGACTGGCACCCTGCTCTATCCAGATTGCCTCGTTTGCGGAGCCCTGGGGGTTCATCGTGGCTTCGGATGTGCATGACCCGCGCGACCTGACGCCGGAGGAAGTGGAGGCCCGCCTCTCCCGGCGATGTGCGCGGGAGAAACTCCGCTACTACGACGGCTCCATCCACCGGGCTATGTTCACCCTCCCCCGGTGTTTCCGGGAGATGCTGGAACCCCACATCAGCCAGCGGTGAGAAGATGGACATCGCTCCTGACCCAAAACATCGCCGTATCTGGGCCGGGATCGGCGCTCTGGTCTTGACCGGGCTCCTCCTTCTCCCCCGACCGGTCCTGGCCGACCCTCCGGAGCCCCCCGCGCCCGCCCAGGTGACCGCTGAGGGGGAACCGAAGCAGGCCCCTTCGGTCCTCTCTCCCTACTGGCATCCCGCCGTCGCCCGCTGGGAGCCCATCATCCTGGAGGAGGCGCAGCGGCGGGGAATAGACCCGGACTTCATCGCCGCGGTCATCTGGACCGAATCGCTGGGAAGGCCGTACCTGCACAGCCCGGCGGGGGCCGTCGGCCTGATGGGCGTGATGCCCAAAGAGGCCGGTTTCTCCTGGCGCCCCACTGCCCAGGAACTGGAGGACCCCGCCCTCAACGTCTTCTGGGGCACCCGCACTCTCTCCATCGTCATCCGCCAGGCGCGCGGAGACCTCTACCTGGCGCTGGCGGCCTATAACGGTGGCTGGGAGCAGATTCAGTTCTCCGGACCCCGCCGCTACGCCGAAGAGACCCTTCTCCATTACGCGCGGGCCGTGGCGGTCCGGACGGGCCTTCCCGCCGAAGGCCCCTGGGTGGCGACCCTGGCGGCCGTGGACCCCCGGGCCCGCACCGGCCTGACGGTCCTGGGGCCTCAGTACCCATTGGCCCGCTACAGTGTCCGACAGGTCGTCCTCCGCCTCCAGGACGCCGGAGCGGAGGGGCGCCCCACCACGCTGGTCTTCGCCCCCCGCAACGACGGAGACATGGACGGCGGTGTCGGCCTCTGGCTCTGGTGGAACGGCCGGGTCATGGGCCCATCCATCTCCGCCGTTGCGTCGGCTCAGAGTGCAGTCTTAACCTCCACACGGTGAAGGGAGTTCCTTGGCCGGAGAACGAGTGCTGATTGTGGACGACAGTGACGAGGTGCGGGAGATCATCGCCAGCCTCATCCTGGAGCCCGCCGGTTATCGGGTGCTGAGCGCCAGCAACGGCGCGGATGGCTTCCGGCTGTTGGTAGAGACCAGCCCGGACCTGCTGATCCTGGACGAACAGATGCCCGGGATGACCGGGATTCAGGTCCTTCGGGCCATGCGGGAGCAAAACATCCAGGTTCCGGTGATTTTCATGACCGCGTTCGGCTCCGAGGACCTGGCTGTCCAGGCCTTCCGGCTGGGCGTGCGCGATTACGTCATCAAACCCTTTGAGCCCCAGGAAATGGCCCAGGCCATAGAGCGAGCCCTGACGGAAGTCCGCCTGCGCCGGGAACGGGACCAACTGGTCGCCCAACTGGGGGAAGCAAACCGCCGACTCCAGCAGCAACTCCAGGAACTGAACACCCTCTATTCCATCGGACGCTCCGTCACATCCCGGCTGGACCTGGAAGTCGTCCTGCCTCGTGTCGTGGAAGCCGCCGTCTTCCTGACCCGGGCCGAGGAGGGACTGCTGCTCCTTTTGGACCCGGAGACCGGCGAACTGATGTTGCGGGCGGCGAAGAATGTGGACGAGAAGCAGGCCCGCCAACTTCGGTTGAGGGTACAGGACTCTCTGGCCGGGCAGGTTTTCCGGAGCGGTGAGCCGTTGCTCATCACCGAAGGGCAGCCGAAGGTCGTCACTGGATACCTGGTCCATTCCCTGATCTACGCCCCTCTCCGGACACCGGAACGGGGCATTTTCGGCCTCCTGGGCGTCGTGAACCGGGAGAAACCCCGCTCTTTCACCCCTCATGACGTCCGTCTCCTCTGTGCCCTGGCCGACTATGCCGCGATCGCGCTGGAGAACGCCCGTCTTTACAACGAGACGGAGACCGAACGGCGCAAACTGGAGGGCGTCCTGCAGGCCGCCGAGGAAGTGATCATCATTCTGGACCCCGAAATGCGCGTCATCCTCTGCAATCCCGCGGCCATCGCGACCCTGCGACTGCCAGCCGAGGGCATCACCGGGCAAAAGATTCAGCAACTGGTTTCCCACAATACTTTATTGGACCTGTTCTGGAAAGCCAGTCGCGTGCAGAGGTCTTACCACGCGGAGGTCTGGATTCCGGGCGGTCGTACCTATAGCGCTCAGTTGACCCCGGTGGAGGGAGTGGGGTACGTCCTGATGATGCACGACATCACCCAGATCAAAGAACTGGACCGGGTCCGGGCAGAGTTCCTGGCCACGGTCTCCCACGACCTGAGGAGCCCCCTGGCCACCATCCGGGGATATGTGGACCTGCTGGAAAAAGTAGGGCCGGTGACGGACCAGCAACGGGAGTTCCTGGAAAAGATTCGCCGGAGCATTGTGCATCTCACCGCGCTGGTCAGCGACCTGGTGGAACTGGGCCGGATTGAGGCCGGTGTGGAGTTGGAGATGGAGCCGTTCCATCTGGAGAGCATCATAGACGCGGTGGTGGACGGTTACCGTCAGATCGCTGCGGAGAAGGGGTTGACGCTGAAATGGGAACTCACCCCGCTTCCGCTCATCCGGGGGAATCCCCATCGGCTGCGCCGGGTGATGGAGAACCTCCTCAGCAATGCGGTGAAGTACAATCGGGAAGGGGGATGGATTGACGTCAGCGCAGAGTGCCAGGAAGGGTATATTGTCGTTCGGGTCGCAGATAGCGGAATCGGTATCCCACCCGAAGACCTCCCCCACATCTTTGATCGGTTTTACCGCGTCCAGCGCCCGGAGACCGAAGATATTGAAGGGACTGGCCTGGGGCTCTCTATCGTGAAGTCTATCGTTGAGAAACATGGTGGACGGGTCTGGGTGGAAAGCCGACCCGGCGAAGGTACCACCTTTACCCTTTTACTCCCCGCGATGGAGCAACAGGAACTCGCCTCAACTTGACAAACCCCATGTTCCGGCTATAATTCTTCATCCCGTCTGACTCTACTTAAGGAAAAACGCAACCGTTCAGGCGGCGACGGAAATTCGCCTGTCTGAACCCGTGGCTGACATTTGGCCTCCGCTGGCCCTGTTCCTGGAACACCCAGGGCACCCGTTGGGGCTGGCGGAAACCGATGCCTGCCGGGGTTCCAGCATGACAGTCCCAATATCACACCAGGAGGTTAGAATGCGCAGTTTTGCCGGTCGGGACATCCTGTCCCTGAAAGACTTTGAGCGGTGCGAGTTCTTCCACGTATTTGAGGTCGCTCAGAAAATGGAGCCCATCGCCCGCTCCCGCCGCAACGTGGATATGCTGAAAGAGAAGACCCTGGTGACCGCCTTCTACCAGCCGTCCACGCGCACCCGCCTGGCGCACGAGGCCGCCATGCACCGCCTCGGCGGGCACGTGGTGGGCTTCGCCGACGTCAAAACGACGCGCGCGGGCGACTTCTACCAGGAGTCCATCAAAGACACCGTCCGCATGCTGGAGTTCTACGGCGACGTCATCGTCATGCGCCACTACCAGCAGGGCGCACCGCACGAGGCGGCCCGGTGGGCTTCGGTCCCCGTCATCAACGCCGGCGACGGCTGGGGCGAGCACCCTACCCAGATTCTGACCGACCTCTACACCGTCCTGCGCGAGAAGGGCCGTATTGACGGCCTGAAGTGGCTGGCCGTCGGCGACATGCGCATGCGCACCATGCACTCCCTGGCCTACGCGCTGACCCAGTTTGATTGCCCCATCACCTTCGTCGCCCCGCCGGAGATGAGCCTGACCGAAGAGTTCAAGGCCGAACTCCGCCAGTACAGCCTGAACTTCCGGGAGGCGGAGCACGTGGAGCAGGCCATCGGTGACGCCGACGTGATTCTGGTGGAACCCGTCGTCCAGCCCGACTACACCAAGCCGCGCGACGAGCGCACGGGCGACGTGGGCCTCACCCCCGCCAACTACAAGATCACCCGCGAACTGCTGGAGCGCAAGGCCAAGCCGGACGCGATTCTCCTGCACTCCCTCCCGCGCATGGACGAAATTCCCACCGACGTGGACATCACCCGTTGGTCGCGCTACTGGCAGGAGGCCTTCTACGGCGTGGTCGTCCGAATGGCCCTGCTGGCGCTGGTGCTGGGCGCGATGGAATAGAGACCCGAACAGGTTGCGGCGGCCTGAGCCGCCGCAACCTGTTCTTCTGGAAATAGGGGGATTTTGCGGCGGC
>JAPYWT010000021.1 GCA_028276215.1 Thermoflexus sp.
GCGCCGAGATTCTCGCTGTCGCCTGCCCCTTCTGCATGGCGATGCTGGACGACGCAGTCAAGGTGAAGGGGCTCTCGGAGCGACTGAAGGTGATGGACATCGCCGAGTTGGTGGCGATGGCGTTATAGGGAGGGGTAATGAAATCCCTGGAGCGGATTACCTTTGACCCGAATGTAATGGGGGGGAAGCCCTGCATCCGGGGGATGAGGGTGACCGTTGGTACCATTGTGGGTCTGGTGGCTTCCGGGTACTCTTTTCAGGAAATCCTGGAGGCGTATCCATACCTGGAGGAAGAGGACATCCGCCAGGCGCTGGCCTATGCTGCCTGGCGGGCGGAGGAAGTGGAGTTGCCGCTGAGGGTCGCCGTTTCGCAACCGGAGCGGGAAAAAACGCTTCTGGAGCCGTAGATGAGACACACGCCAGGATACGAGTTCTTCCATTCCAGTAGAGGAGAGCCGTGATCTTCAGGAGAGGGCATTGCAATGCTTCCTAAACCGCGCATCGGTGTCTACATTTGCCACTGTGGGACCAACATTGCCGCAACGGTGGACGTGGAGGCGGTGACGGAGTTCGCGGCCACGCTGCCCGGCGTCGTTGTCGCCCGCAACTACACGTATATGTGCTCCGAGCCGGGCCAGGCCCTCATCAAGGAGGATGCCCGGACGCTGGGGCTGAACCGGGTGGTGGTGGCGTCCTGCTCGCCCCGGATGCACGAACCGACCTTCCGCGGCGCGTCGCAGGAGGGCGGGGTCAACCCATACCAGTTTGAGATGGCCAATATCCGCGAGCAGTGCTCCTGGGTGCACCACGACCGCCACGAGGCGACGGAGAAGGCGAAGGCGCTGGTCTATGCGGCCGTGATGAAGGCGGCCCGGCTGGAACCGCTGGAGGAACGGGAGGCGCCGGTGACGCCCGCCGCGCTGGTCATCGGCGGCGGAGTGGCGGGGATGGCCGCCGCACTGGACATCGCCGACGCCGGATTCCCGGTGCATCTGGTGGAGCAGAGTGACCACCTGGGCGGCCGCGTCGCTGAACTGAACCGCACCTTCCCGGACCTGGAGCCCGTCCCGGAGTGGCTCCCCATGCTGGTGGACCGGGTGCAGCGCCACCCCAACATCACCGTCTACCTGAACTCGCGCGTCACCGGGATCACCGGATTTGTCGGCAATTTTGAGGCGACGGTAGAGCCGGTAGGAACAGGGTTTGCCCCTGCCCGGATACAGGTTGGGGCCATTGTCATCGCCACCGGCTACAATGTCTTTGACCCGCGCCTCAAGCCGGAGTTCGGGTACGGGCTGTACCCGCAGGTGGTCACCACGCTGGAACTGGAACACCGGCTGGCGTCCGGCGACCTGACGGTGAACGGGAAGACGCCGAAGGACGTGGTCTTCATCAAGTGTGTCGGCTCGCGGGATCAGCAACTGGGCCGCCCGTACTGCTCCCGGGTCTGCTGCATGATCAGCGCCAAGCAGGCGCAACTGGTGCGCCAGGCCCTGCCCGATTCCCGGGTGACCGTCTTCTATATGGACGTCCGGACCTTCGGGAAGCGGGGGGAGGAGTTCTACGACGAGGCCCGTCGGGCCGGTGTCCGCTACCGCCGGGGCAACGTCTCGGAGATTTACCGCCGGGGCGACCGGGTGGTGATGCGGGTGGAGGACACGCTGCTGGGGCGGACGCTGGAGCACGAGGCGGACCTGGTGGTGCTGGCGGTGGGGATGGAGCCCCGACCGGAGGCCGCCGACATCGCCGCGCTCCTGAAACTCCCGCGCTCCGCCGACGGTTTCTTCCTGGAAGCGCACCCTAAACTTCGCCCGGTGGATACGGCGGTGGACGGGGTCTTCCTGGCGGGGTGCTGCCAGGGGCCGAAGGACATCCCGGACACCGTCGCGCAGGCGAAGGCTGCGGCATCTTCGGCCCTCATTCCGTTGATGCGGGGCGTCGTCCCGATGGAGGCAGCGACGGCCATTGTGGACCCCGAATTCTGCGCCGGGTGTGGGATGTGTGTGGAAATCTGCCCGTACGGCGCGCCGGCGCTGGACCCGCTCTGGGGGGTCTCGCGGGTGAACGCGGTTCTCTGTAAGGGCTGCGGGGCCTGCGCGGTCACCTGCCCGTCCAAAGCGATCCGTCTCCAGCACTTCACTCCCGACCAGATTCTGGCCCAGGTGGAGGCGCTGGTGGGGTGGTAAGCGCGGTTTTTGGAGGTGAAACCAATGCCCGAATTGATTTTTGACATTTTACCGTCATCGGAAGAGTTCCGGCGCGCGGTGGCTCAATCCATTGCGATGGCGAACCCTGTAGACGACTTGTTGGAACTGGCCGGTAGACTTCGCGAATATGAGGGAAAATATGGCATGTCGTCTGCTGAGTTTTATCGTCGCTACCAGGGTGGCGTATTGGACGATGAACTGCAGCATTGTGTTGAGTGGGCGGCCGCTTATGACCTTTTTGTCAAAATCAGGCGATTGGTAGAAGCCACCCTGATGCGGGCCGCGATTCAGCCGGAACTCAGTGAGGTGACCGTTTGAATCTCTACAGTTACCTGGCCCGCCTGGAAGATACGCTTCGTTCCCGTCAGGATATTGAAATTCAGGGGCTCCAGATAACGCTGACAACCGTTGGCGCTATCCTGAGAGTTGAGTTACGTTTTTATGACGGCTCGCAGTTGAGTGTTGTTGAAGAGATAGAGAGAGTGGGACATCGGGAGATCAGGCGTGTTGCGTACAAATTTCACTACCAGCGCGCGGACGGTACGCTGATCTTCCGGTACGATAATGCGCCTCATCATCCGGAGGTCCCGACTTTCCCTCATCACAAACATTTGGGGGACTCTGTTGTGGCATCTGAAGGTCCAGACCTGTCTGACGTGCTTCGGGAGATTGACTCCCTGATCTACGGATCCAATACCTGAATCTCTTGAAGGGGGAAGGATGACCAGCGACAACTTTGAACCCAAAATCGTCGCCTTTCTCTGCAACTGGTGCACCTACACCGGGGCGGACCTGGCGGGGACGTCCCGCATCCAGTACCCGCCCAACGTCCGCATCATCCGGCTGATGTGCTCCGGGTCGGTGGACCCGACCTACGTCCTGAAGGCGTTGCTGGACGGCGCCGACGGCGTGCTCATCGGCGGTTGTCATCCCGGCGACTGCCACTACCAGTCCGGCAACTACAAGGCCCGGCGGCGCGTTATCGCCCTGAAGGAAATCCTCAAGCAGGCCGGGATGGAAGAGGACCGGGTCTGGCTGCGCTGGATTTCCGCCTCTGAGGGTCAGCGCTTCGCCGACACGGTCACCCAGATGACCCAGTACCTGAAGGAGAAGGGGCCCAACCCGATGAAACGGGAGTGGGCGGTGTAGCAGGTAGCAGGTCGCAAGTCGCATGTCGCAGGTCGCCGGGAGCAGGGATTGTAACCCCCGATGAGCGATCAACAACCATTTGCGATAAGCGATAAGCGATTTGCGATAAGCGATAAGCGATAAGCGATTTGCGATAAGCGATTTCCGATATGCGATAAGCGATGAGCGATTTACGGCGCATTCGGGAGGGATGGGCGGCGCTGGAACGAGAGCGAATTCGGCTTCTGCGCCAGATGACGGTCCAGGAGGGCATCCGGCAGTACCTGGCCCTGCAGCGGGCTCTGGAACCGCATTTCCAGCAGACGGAGGCCCTGTTCCGCCCTCAGCGGATGGCCTATCTGGCGGAACTTCAGGAGCGATTGTCCCGGCTGGAGCGATGGCGGAAGGAGCGGCGTGGAGAATCTGCTTGAGGCCGTGGCGTCCCTTCAGGAGCGTCTCCAGCGAGCGGGCATCCCGTCTGCGGTGGTTGGCGGGCTGGCTCTGAGTATCTGGGGCGAGCCCCGCGCGACCCGCGATGTGGATGTGCGGGTTCTGCTGGGGCGCGAGGAGGCGGCTCGTCTGGTGATGCTCCTGGCGGATACGTATGTCCCTCTGGCCGATGACCCGCTGGAAACGCTCCAAAAGATGGGCTTTCTCTTCGTCCAGGACCCGGCGGGTGTACGGCTGGACCTGTTGCTGGCGGACACGGAGTTTGATCGGGAGGTTGTCCGGCGGGCCCGGCCCATAGAGGTGGCTTCGGACAGGGTGGTGTATGTGTGCAGCGCGGAGGACCTGCTGATTTACAAACTGATCTCTACCCGCCCCAGGGATTACGAGGACGCTGTCAGCATTATCCACCGACAAGGAGACAGTCTGGATGACCAGTATGTGGAGCACTGGTTGCGGCAATTTGAGCGGGCGCTGGATGATTCCACCCTTCTGGCTGAATACCGGCGCCTGCGCACAACGGGCTGACTTGCCCACTTGCCCATTTGCCTACTTGCCCACTTGCCAACTTGCACACTTGCTTAAGGAGTCGCGATGAGAGCGTGGATTCCCGTTGAAAACCAGGACACTCTTGCAGCCCTGAGGGGCTTTCTCCGGAAGATGTTGGAGACGGAGACGGTGGAGGCCATATTGGTGCCGATGGAGACGCCGTCCGGCACGATCACTCCGGCGCTGGTGGCGGACCCGGCCCTGCTGGACGCGGCGGACCCGCTGGCGCCGGTGCTGGGCCTGAACAGCGCGCGCGTCGTCGGCCCGGTGACCGTCCGCCAGCCGCGCGGGCGCATTGCCGCCGTCCTGCGCCCGTGCGAGTACCGCGCGCTGGTGGAACTGGTCAAACTCCAGCAGGCCAGTCTGGAGGACCTGGTGACGGTGGTGGTGGACTGCCCCGGCACCTACACCGTCCCTGTCTACCAGGCCATGCGGGCCAACGGCGGCGTGGACCAGGCGGCGCTGCTGGCAGGCATGCGGACGGGCGACCTGGCCCCCCAGTCGGGCTACGCGTTCCGGGACGCCTGCCAGATGTGCGAGAACTTCGCGGCGGCGGGCGGCGACATCCGGCTGGAACTCTTTGGCGCCGACCTCTCGGCGGGTATCCCCGTCGTCCTCTCCGACGAACTGGCGGGGCGACTGGGCCTGGGGGCCGCGCCAGAGGACGGCCGACGGGCCGAGGTGGTGGAGAAGGTCACCCGGAGCCGCATCCAGACCCGCGACGCGTTCTTCGCCGAGATTCGTGCCCGGCTGGAGAAAGAGGGGGTGGAGGGCGTCTTCGCGGCCTGTGTCCGCTGTCACAACTGCATGACCGCCTGCCCGATTTGCTATTGTAAGACCTGCCTCTTCAAGAGCCCGGTGATGGAGCATGAGCCGATTCAGTACATGGCCTGGGCGCAGCGGAAAGGCGCGTACCGGCTCCCGGCGGACACGATGCTCTTCCACCTGACCCGGCTCAACCACATGGTGCTCTCCTGCATCGGCTGCGGTCTCTGCACCGACGCGTGCCCGGCCGACCTGCCCGTGGGCCGGGTATTTCGCGCCGTCGGCCAGCAACTGCAGGCCGTCTTTGACTACGTACCCGGCCGCAGTGTGGAGGAGCCCCTGCCGCTGATCACCTTCCGCGAGGACGAGTGGTCACACGTGGGGGAGGAACGGTAATTACGTTTTACGTTTCACGTTTTACGTTTTACGTTTCACGAGTTCGTAAAACGTAAAACGTAAAACGTGAAGTGAAGGAGGGCTGTATGGCCGAACAGGAAAACCTGATTCCCGTCTTCATTATGGGCAAGCAGTACATGGTGCCCGCGGGGTTGACCATTATGAAGGCCATGGAGTACGCGGGGTACAAACTGGTGCGGGGCGTGGGCTGCCGGGGCGGCTTCTGCGGCGCGTGCGCCACGGCCTACCGCATCCATGGCGACCCCAAACTCTACTTCGGCCTGGCCTGCCAGACGGTGGTGCAGCCGAACATGTACCTGGCCCAGTTGCCCTTCTTCCCGGCCCGTCGGGCAACCTACGACATCACCAAGTTGGAGCCGACGCCCACCACGCTCTTCACCCTCTATCCCGAAGTCCTGCGCTGCCTGGGCTGTGGCACCTGCACGAAAGCGTGCCCCCAGCAGATAGACGTCCGGGCCTACATGGCGGCCGGGATGCGCGGCGACATTGCCCGGATGGCCGACCTGTCCTTTGACTGCATCATGTGCGGCCTCTGCGCGGCCCGCTGCCCGGCGGAGGAGGCCCAGTACAACATCGCCATTCTGGCCCGCCGCCTCTACGGCCGCTACCTGGCCCCCCGTTCCAAACACCTGGAGGAGCGGCTGGAGGAGATCAAGAACGGCAAGTTTGACGAGGAAATCCGGGCCCTAAAGAGCATGAGCGTGGAGGAACTGAAGGCTCGCTACAAAGCGCGGGATGTAGAGCCGGAGGACTGATGGGGGTACGCTTTCATCCTCACGCTGTGGAGCGGATGAGGGAGCGGGGCGTCACCGAGGAGGAAGTCCGGGCGACAGTGGAAAGGGGTGAACCGTTCCCGGCAAAGTTTGGCCGTATGGGCTTCCGTAGAAACTTTCAGTTCCACGACGAATGGCGCGGGCGGCGTTACCGGTTCAAGCAGGTGGAGGTTTTCGCTGTTTGGGAAGACGAGGATTGGTTGGTGATCACAGTCATTGCACGGTATTTTGACGGAGGAGGCTGATGAAGATTACATATGATCCGCGCTATAACATTGCTTACCTTCGCTTTCGGGAAGAGGACGCTGAAGTGGAGTCTATTCGCCTGAGTGACGAATTGGTTGTGGATATGGCTCCGGATGGAACCGTCTATGGCATTGAGTTGTTGAATGCGAACGAGCAATTACGGGGGAAGAATGGGGGAGAATTGCTGTTGATTAACGAAGCGACCGGGGAGCGTGTTGGGATGACTATTGCCTGGAGCGTTGTGTAAGTTTGTATAAGCCACGGTTCAAGGGGTGACAGGGAGTCTTGCGTGAGGATCACCGGTCTTATCTGGCTGGCTGATATTGTAGAAAAGTTGCTGGAGAAGCACGGTGTGCGTCAGCAGGAAGTGCGGGAGGTTTTCGCCAGCCGTCCCTATTTTCGCTTTGTAGAAAAGGGACATCGGCGGGGCGAAAATGTGTACGTCGCTCTGGGCCAGACAGAGAGTGGGAGATACCTGGCGGTCTTCTTTGTCTGGAAGAAGAGCGGGCACGCGTTGATTCTGTCGGCGAGGGATATGACCCGTGCCGAAAGGAGGCTATATGAGCAAAGGTAGAAGTTCGGTATCAAAGGCCCGGTCTTATCTGGAAATTGGCCAGTTTTGGGATGCCCATGACTTGGCTGACTACTGGGAGCAGACCTACCCGGTGGAATTTGAGGTGGATATTCGTTCTGAGGTGACCTATTATCCCCTGGATGCGACTCTCTCCGCCCGTATTCGTTCAGTGGCTCAGCGACGGGGAATTTCTCCGGAGACGCTTCTGAACCTATGGGTGCAGGAGAAACTCCAAGAGGAGTTTCCCCAGTCCGTTGCCTGAAAATCTGCGACACAGGAGTGAGCGATGAGCGGTTACCCGCCGGAAATGCAGGAGTCTATCCGACTGGTGGAGGCGACCCGCCCCCGGCGTCTGAAAGAAACCTTCCCCACGATGACGCTGGAGGAGCGGGAAGCGATCCTGAAGGCCTACCACCCCGACTACAAAGATGAGACCTTCCGCGCCATTCGCGTGGGCGTCAGCAAGGGGCAGAAGATGCCGCTGGAACTGGCGGACATCGTGGAGGGCCGGCCCCACATCGGCCCGGACTTTGACCTTTCCAGCCCTATTGCCGAGACCGATGTCCTGGTCATCGGCGGCGGCGGGGCCGGCGCGTCGGCGGCCCTGCTGGCCCAGGAGCACGGCGCAAAGGTCATCCTGGTGACCAAACTCCGCTTCGGCGACGCCAACACGATGATGGCCCAGGGCGGCATCCAGGCCGCCGACCGTCCCAACGACAGTCCGGCGATTCACTACCTGGACGTCATCGGCGGCGGGCACTTCACCAACGTCCCCGAACTGGTGGAGGCGCTGGTGATGGACGCACCGTTTGTCATCAAGTGGCTGGAAGACCTGGGGATGATGTTTGATAAAGAGCCGGACGGGACGATGATGGAAGCCCACGGCGGCGGCACCAGCCGCAAGCGGATGCATTCGGCCCGCGATTACACCGGCGCGGAGATCATGCGCACCCTGCGAGACGAGGTCCGCAATCGGGAGCCCGGCATCACCGTCATAGAGTTCTCCCCGGCCATAGAACTGGTGCTGGACGACAAAGGGCAAATCGCCGGCGCGGTGGTGATGAACCTGGAGACGGGCGCGAAGGGCTACATCAAGGCGAAGGCCGTCGTGCTGGCGACGGGTGGCGGCGGGCGGCTCCACTACCAGGGGTTCCCCACCACCAACCACTACGGCGCCACTGCCGACGGCGTTGTCCTGGCCTACCGGGCCGGCGCCCCCCTGGGCTATCTGGAGTCCATGCAGTACCACCCCACTGGCGCGGCGTTCCCGGAGCAGATTCTGGGGCTGCTGGTCACCGAGAAGGTGCGCGGGCTGGGCGCGCAGGTCGTCAACAAATACGGCGAACAGTTCGTCTACCCGCTGGAGCCGCGCGATGTGGAGGCGGCAGCCTTCATCCGGGAGTGCGCGCGGGGCAACGGCGTCGTCACCCCGACCGGACAGCCGGGCGTCTGGCTGGATTCGCCGATGATAGACATCATCCACGGCCCCGGCACCATCCAGCGGGCGCTTCCGGCCATGGTGCGCCAGTTCGCCCGCTTCGGGATTGACATCACGAAGGAGCCGATGCTGGTCTATCCGACCCTGCACTACCAGAACGGCGGGGTGCGGCTCCGGGCCGACGGCTCCACCGTGATCCCCGGCCTCTACATCGCCGGGGAGGTCAGCGCGGGCGTCCACGGCCACAACCGGCTTATGGGCAACTCCCTGCTGGAGATTCTGGTCTTTGGCCGACGGTCGGGCCGCAACGCCGCGCTCTATGCCCACCAGGTCCAACCGGGCCGGCCCACCCTGGCCCATCTGGAAAGGTGGAACCGCGAACTGGAGGAGGCGGGGGTGAATACGGGGGTGGTTTCCCCGATTCTGTTGCCGGATTACACAAGAAAGGGGTAAGGATACAAGGATACAAGGATACAAGGAGACAAGGAAACAAGGGGACAAGGAGCGGCGGATGAAGCGGCAGGCGAGGGGTGGAGAGGCGGCGACAAGGGGCTTTGAAGACTTGAAGGTCTGGCAATTGGCGCGGCGCCTGATGATAGAGTGCCACAAACTTGCCAACATGTTGCCGCCGCAGGAGCGCTATGATCTGGCCCCTCAAATTCGTCGCTCGTCCAAAAGCGTTATGGCGAATATCGCCGAGGGATACGGACGCTACCACTACCTGGATAGCCTGCGCTTCTACTACAATGCCCGTGGCTCCCTGGCGGAGACCATCAACCACGTGATTACGGCACACGATTTGGCCTACATTGACGACAGGCGATTCCAGGAGATATACGAACTGGGACGCGAAACGGAGCGCGCCCTGAACGGCTACATCAACTACATCTGGAGCCTGCGGACTGGCAGGGAAACTTTTGGTGACCGATACGTCGCCGAAGAACCCCCTGCCTTGCCGGAGGAATGATCCCTCTTTACCCTTGTATCCTTGTCTACTTGTCTACTTTTTACGAACGAGGATCAGCATGGCAATCCCACACCATCCCACATCATCCGTCCTGGTGGTCGGCGGCGGCGTCGGCGGGATGCGCGCCGCGATAGACCTGGCCGAGGCCGGCCTGAAGGTCTACCTGGTGGAGAGTCTCCCCTGGCTGGGCGGGCGGGTGGCCCAACTGGGCTACATGTTCCCCACCCACGACTGCGTCCTCTGCCGGGGCACCTCCGACCACGGCTACGGCTGCACGCGGCCCTCTATCTCGCCGGCCTTCCTGGACTTCAACCGCCACCCCAACATTGAGATTCTCACCAACACCGACCTGATCCGGGTGGAGGGTCGGGCGGGCGATTTCACCGTCACCGTGCGGCACCGGCCCACTTACGTGGACCCGGAGAAGTGCATCAACTGCGGCCTCTGCGCCGCCGTCTGTCCGGTGGACCTGCCCAGTTTCTTTGAGGAGGAACTGGTCACCCGCAAGGCCATCTACAAAATGGCCCCCCGCGCGCTGCCGGACTCGTACGTGGTGGACAAGGTCCCCCGTTGCGATACCTGCGGGCGGTGCGTGGCCGTCTGCCCGACGGGCGCGGTGAACCTGGACGAGGAGCCCTATGAGCGGGACCTGAACGTCGGTGCCATCATCCTCTCCATGGGCTATGCCCTCTCCGACCCCGAGGAGTACGGCGAACTGGGCTACGGCCGCTTCCCCAACGTCATCCACTCCATGCAGTACGAGCGGCTGGCCAGCCGGTCCGGCCCCACCGAGGGCGTCGTCCTGCGCCCGTCCGACGGGAAACCCCCGAAGCGCATCGCCTGGCTCCAGTGCGTCGGCTCGCGGGACCAGAAGTACCCGTACTGCTCGTCCATCTGCTGCATGTACGCCACCAAAGAGGCGATGATCGCCAAAGAGCGCATCCCCGGTGTCCACTGCCAGATTTTCATTATGGACGAGCGGGCCTTCAACAA
This sequence comes from Thermoflexus sp., assembly GCA_028276215.1. Taxonomy (GTDB): domain Bacteria; phylum Chloroflexota; class Anaerolineae; order B4-G1; family DUEL01; genus SpSt-77. The sequence goes on from JAPYWT010000021.1 coordinate 10,505, forward strand.
AGAGTTCAACGCCTACTACGAGGAGGCCCAGCACAAGTATCAGGTGGAGTACACCCGTTGCCGTATCTCGGCGGTCAAGGAGGACCCGCTGACCCACGACCTGATTCTCCGCTATCCGGACGAAGAGGGCCGGATGCGGGAGGACCGTTTTGACCTGGTGGTCCTCTCCCTGGGCTCCCGCCCGCCGGACGGGGCCCGCGACCTGGCGCGCGTGCTGGGCATTGACCTGAACCCTTACGGCTTCTGCGAGACCGATAAGTTCAATCCGCTGGAGACCAGTCGGCCCGGCATCTACGTCTGCGGGACCTTCCAGTCGCCCAAGGAGATTGCGGAGACCATCATAGACGCGGCGGGCGCCGCAGGCGACGTGATGCGGCTGCTGCGGGAGCACCTGGGCGAACACCCGTCCAGCCGGGAATACCCCTTCCTCTGGAAGCCGGACGGATTCGTGCCGGAGCGGGACGTGCGCGGCGAACCGCCGAGGGTAGGCGTCTTCCTCTGCCGCTGCACGCCCACGCTGGACGGCGTGATTGACGTGGAGGACGTGGCGGCCTGGGCCCGTACCCAGCCGGACGTGGCCCACGTCCAGGTGGTGGACTACGGCTGTTTTGACGCCGGACAGGACGCCATCCGGGCGGCCATCCGGGAGCACAACCTGAACCGGGTCGTGGTCGGCGCGTGCAGCCACCGGACCCACGAGCCGCTCTTCCAGAAGGTCACCCGGCAGGCCGGCCTTAACCCGTATCTTATGGAAATGGTCAACCTGCGGGAGCACTGCGCGTGGGTGCACGTGGACGACCCCGAGGGGGCGACGCGCAAGGCGAAGGCGATGCTGGCGACGGCGCTGGCGCGCGTGCGGCTGGCGGAGCCCGTCTACAAAGAGGCCGTCGTGCCGGAGCCGCGCGCGCTGGTCATCGGCGGCGGTGTCTCCGGGATGACCGCGGCCCTCACCATCGCCGACGCCGGCTACGAGGTGGTGCTGGTGGAGCGGGAGCCGGAACTGGGCGGCAACCTGCGCCACGTCTACTACGTGGCGGAGGGGGAGGACCCCCAGCGGCTCCTGCGGGACCTGGTCAACCGGGTGGTGGGCCACGAGCGCATCCGCGTCCTCACCCGCACCGAGGTCGTCTCCCATACGGGCCGGGTTGGGGAGTACCACTCCGTCCTGCGCACCACCACCCGCACCGGCGAGACGGTGGAGACGGAGGTCCGCCACGGCGTGACGATTGTCGCTACGGGCGGACGGGAGTGGCGCGGGTCGGTCTACATGTACGGGCGGGACCCGCGCGTCGTCACCTCTATGGAACTGGAGCAGATGATTGTCCACCGCCCGGAGCGCATCGCTGACCTGGACACCGTCGTCTTCATCCAGTGCGTCTGGCCCGAGGGGGAGGTGGGCTACTGCAGCCGCATCTGCTGCACCAACACGATGAAGAACGCCATCCGCATCAAGATGCTCAACCCGGATTGCCGGGTGGTGGTGCTGTATCGGGACATCGTCACCTACGGCTTTCGGGAGGCGGTCTACACCGAGGCGCGGCGCCGGGGCGTCATCTTTATGCGCTACGATGACGAGCACATGCCCACCATCCGCTCCGTCGGGCCGCAGTTGGAACTGGTGGCCTGGGACCCGTCGCTGCGGCGGGAGGTGGCCCTCTATCCCAACCTGGTCTCGCTGAGCATGGCGGTCCTGCCCTCGGAGGGGACGGAGCGCCTGGCCCGCATCCTGGACGTGCCCCTCTCGCGGGAGGGCTTCTTCATGGAGGCCCACCTGAAGATGCGGCCTATGGACTTCGTCGGCGAGGGGATTTTCGTCTGCGGCATGGCCCACTACCCCAAGTTCATTGAGGAGTGCATCGCCAACGCCCAGGCGACCGCAGGCCGTGCGCTGACCGTCCTGACGAAGGATAAGTTCTACATCGGCGGCGTGGTGGCCCGGGTGGACCAGTCCAAATGTGTGGGCTGTCTGACCTGCGTGCGGGCCTGCCCGTTTGGGATTCCGAAGGTGCGCTACACGGACATCGGCGTGGGCGGCATCCGGGGCGCGGCCTACATTGAGCCCGCGCTCTGCCAGGGCTGCGGGACCTGCACGGCGGAGTGCCCGGCGAAGGCCATCCAGTTGGTGGCGTATAAGGATGAGCAGGTGCTGGCGCAGGTTTAATGACCAATGAAAAAATGACCAATGAACAAATGACCAATGACCAATGGCGGATGATCTGACAAATGTGAAACCGATCTACTTTTCACGTCATGCCCGACACAGGATGTATCTGCGCGGTGCAACCGATGCAGAGGTCATTCAGACGATTCAAGGGAGTCCGTGGGAACCAGCACGGGCTGGGAAGTATCAGGCGCGCCGAACTTTTGTCTATGGACGACCATCACCGGTAGACCATAAGGT
>JAPYWT010000470.1 GCA_028276215.1 Thermoflexus sp.
GGTTGCCCCCGTAGGTCGTGCCGTGGGAGACCGGCCCCCACCGCTTCATCAGGTCCCGACGGGCCGCCACCGCCCCCAGCGGGAACCCGTTGGCAATCCCCTTGGCCAAACAGAGGATGTCCGGCTCCACGCCGAAGGCCTGGGCCGCAAACCACTCCCCGGTACGGCCGAACCCCGTCTGCACTTCGTCAAAAATCAAGAGGATGCCGTGCTCATCGGCCAGTTGCCGCAGCGCCACCAGCCACGGGCGCGGCGGGATGACGTAGCCCCCCTCCCCCTGGATCGGTTCCAGCAGAAAAGCGGCCACATCCTGCGGGGCGATGACGTACTCCAGCAGCCGCTCTATGTCCTCCAGCGCTTCCTGAGCGCAGGCGTCGGGGTCGGGGGCCGACGAGCGGAAGGGGTACGGGAAGCGGGCATAGTACACATCGGGAAGAAATGGGCCATGGCCGGTGCGATAGCGCACCTTGGAGGTGGTGACCGAGACGGCCCCCATGGTCCGCCCGTGAAATCCGCCCAGAAAGGCAATGATGCCGCGCCGCCCGGTGGCGTAGCGGGCCAGTTTGATGGCCCCCTCCACTGCCTCGGCACCGCTGTTCCCGAAGAAGAACATATCGGCGCCACCGGGGGTGATCTGGCCCAGTTCCCAGGCCAGCCGCAGGGCCGGCTCGTGGGCAATCACCCCCAGCGGGGCGTGGACCATCCGCTCCATTTGCTCCCGGGCCGCCGCCACAACGCGGGGATGATTGTGCCCCGCGTTGCAGGCCCCGAAACCGGCCAGAAAGTCCAGAATCCGCCGCCCGTCCCGCGTGTAGAGATAGACCCCCTCCGCCCGCTCCACCGGCAGGTTGGGCCAGTCCTGGGCCAGGCAGGGGGCCAGCAGGTCGTCCAATCGGGCCGCCAGTTCGTCGTATGAGGGACACGTTTCCACGTTGAGCCTCCTGGATGGGGAATACGAAGATCAGGAGAATTTCAGCACCGTGCAAAGCACGAACACCCCGACAATCAGCGCCAGCCAGAAGTAATCCGCCGGACGGGCCGTCAGCGTCTCCACTTCCGTCGGGCGAATCGGCGCTCCGAAGCCCTTGGTCTCCAGGGCAATCTGGAAATCGTTGGCCTTGCGAAAGAGAAGCAGGATCAGCGGGGTAATGATGGGGATGTAGGCCTTGAAGGCCCGGCGGATAGGGTTCATCGCATCTATGTCAAAGGCCCGCAGTTTCTGCGCGTCCACAATGGACGACCACATCTCAAAGAGCAGCGTGGTGAAGGATAGGGCGCTGACGAACATAAACGTGGCCGTCTGCGGGACGCGCAGTTTCCCCATCGCGGTCATAATGGCCGAGGTGGGGGTGGTCATCACGAAGAGGGGGAGCGCCGACGCAGCCGCCAGGATGCGCACGCTGAGCACCAGCCCGAACCAGACCCCCTCTTTCTTGATGACCCCCAGGTCGGCCTCCCAGAGTTTCAGATGCCCCAGGACGATGAGGGGAGTCTCTCCTCCCCGATACGTGAACCCCTGAATCAGGATCAGGAAGACGAAAGTGCCCAGCAGAATCTTGAGCAGGGTGGCGAAACGGCGCAGTTCAATGCGCGCCAGCGCCCACATAAACGCAGAGAAGCCCAGCCAGATGAGCAGGATGGGCATGTCGGTCAACCGGATAGGGTACATCACCAGGACCAGGGTGAGCAACAGATAGGCCAGTTTGACCAGCGGGTGCAGGCGGTGAATGGGGGTGTTGAGATGCGTGTACCGGAATGCGGGCTGCATATCCTCTACCCTTCTGTAGGAGTCAATGCCCGGGTCAGTTCTTCCAGGGTCATCACGTGCGCGGGCATCCCCAGGGGGGCCAGCGCCTGGGCCAGTTGGGCGGCCACGGGTGGTACGACAAAACTCTTCCGGAGTTCCTCCACCCGGGCAAAGACCTCAGCGGTGGGGCCGTCCAGCAGCACCCGGCCCTCGTGCAGGACGATCAGCCGCTGGGCGTAGCGGGCGATCAGGTCCACATCGTGGGTGATCATCAGAACGGTGCCGCCCTCTTCGTGAAACTGGCGGGCCAGTTCGGCCAGTTGATAGCGGCCCCGGTGGTCCTGGGCCGTCGTCGGCTCGTCCAGAATCAGGACTTCCGGCCCCAACGCCATCGTCGCGGCCACGGCCAGTTTCCGCCGGTCCCCGAAGGAAAGACGGAAAGGAAAGAGGTCGGCGTACGCCTCCAGGCCCACCCGCTGCAGGGCCTCCTCTACCCGTCGGTCTATCTCATTTTCGGGAATCCCCACGTTCCGGAGCCCGAAGCGAATCTCGTCCCGGCAGGAAGCGGTGAACAACTGGTAGTCGGGGTTCTGAAGGACCAGCCCGATGCGGCGGGCGATTTCCCCCACCGAGAACCGCCGCAAGTTCTGCCCCCGGAAAAGGACTTCCCCCTTTTTAGGACGGAGCAGGCCCACGAAGCACTTCACCAGGGTGCTCTTCCCTGAGCCGTTCTGGCCCACAATGCCCACAAACTCCCCCTGGCGGATGGTCAGGCTCACATCCCGGAGAGCGGTCACCGGCGGCGGGCCGGGGTACTCCACGGTCAGGTTCCGGGCCTCCAGGACCACCGGTCCGTCCGTCACCGGACGGCGGGGCGGGGCGACGTCCTCGGGACGGATGACCAGACGGCCTTCCCGGACCACCCGCCGAATCCGGTCGGCCACTTCGGAGACGGTAAGACTCCAGCGCGCATCCTCCGGCTGG
>JAPYWT010000471.1 GCA_028276215.1 Thermoflexus sp.
TGGAGCCTCAGGTCACTCAATAATTGCTCCATCCGGCGCACCGCCTCTTCCCGCTCTGCCGAAATCCTCCGCCACAACCAGGACGGTTGTCCGAAGCCTCCGCTCCCATCCTCATAAAGGGCCGCTGGCCTCTTCTCGTCCATCTGACAGCCGAACACCTCCCCAAACGCCCGCACGAAACCGTCGGCGACTTCGGCCCAGACGGGCGCGTACCCCAGTTCCCGCTCCATAGAGGTCACCCCCCGGTCTCGCAGGCCGCAGGGGATAAAGAGGTCAAAATGGGCCATGTTGGGAGCGATGTTGAGCGCCAGGCCGTGGCGGGTGACTCCATCCCGAACGGAGATGCCGATGGCGACAATCTTCCGACCGTCCACCCATACGCCGGGATGCCCCTCCAATCGCCTGGCCCTCAGGCCATAGGCCCGGAGGGTTCGGATCGCCACCTCCTCCAGCCGCCACACGTATGTATAGAGGTCCTCATCAGGCAGGCGGAGGATCGGATAGGCGACCATCTGGCCCGGTCCGTGATAAGTAGCCCGTCCGCCCCGGTCGGTGGGGACAACACGAATGCCCTGCTGCGCCAGGAATTCCGGAGATACCAGTACATCCTCTTCACCTCCGCCCCGTCCAACGGTGATGACCGGAGGATGCTCCAGAAGAAGCAACGCATCCCCCATAGCCCCCCGCGCCCGGGCCGCGGCCAGTTCCTCCTGGAGGCGCAGGGCCTCTTCGTAATCCACCACACCAAGACGGAAGACGGAGATGACGTTCACTCCCATTTGGGCAGATGGAGCGACCGTTTCTCTACATCCATCGCCGCATCCACCAGCGCTTCGCCGATGGACGGATGGGCCGGGATCAGGCGGATCAGTTCTCCGACCGTCGCTTCGGCCATCATCGCCATTGCCGCAGTGTTGATGAGGTCCGCCGCTCCGGGGGCCATGATGTGGACGCCCAGGATTTTGCCGTACCGTCCGGCGACGACCTTGACCATCCCCGCCGTCTCTTCCAGAATCATCCCGTAGGGATTGATGGCGACAGGAAACCTGCCGACCGTCACCTCCAGGCCGCGCGCCAGGGCCTCTTCCTCCGTCAGGCCCACCCAGGCCACCTCAGGCCAGGTGTAGATGCAGCGGGGGAGAGCCGTGTAGTCCATCCGGCTCGCCCGCCCCATTGCATTCTCCGCGGCGACGATGCCCTCGGCGTTGGCTTTATGGGACCACATCGGCCCTACGACCACGTCGCCCACCGCGTAGAGGTGCGGGATGGTGGTCTCCATCCGGTCGTTGACCACGATGGCGCCTCCCTCCGTCCGGACTCCCTGCTCCCGCAGGCCCAACCCGGCGGAGTTGGGCAGGCGGCGGGCCGCCAGGACGCGATCCGCTATCACCTCCTGGCCGTTCGCCAGCAGGACTGCCAGGATGCTGTCCTCCCGCTGGCGGATAGCCTCCACCGCGACGCCCCGCCGGAGGGCGATGCCGGAATCGTAGAGGTGCTTGCTCAGGCGCTGGGAAATCTCCCGGTCAGCCTCGGGTAGCAGTTGAGGGCCCGGCTCTATGATCGTCACCTGGCTCCCCATTCCGTGGAAATACTGGGCCAGTTCCAGGTCCCAGGGCTGGCTCCCGATGACGGCCAGCCGGGCCGGAATCTCCCGCAGCGCCACCGCCTCTTCGGTGCCCATCACGCCGGGGAGGTCGGCGCCTTCTATGGGCAGTTGGGCCGCCACCGACCCGGTGGCGATGACGATGTTGCGGGCCGGGATTCGCTGCCCGTCCACCCCCACCGCATCCCGAGCCACCAGCCGACCCCGTCCCCGGAGCAACGTGACCCCATATTCGGCCAGCAACTGCTCCGTGCCCAGGCGGAGCCCCTCAATCAGCAGGTCCTTGCGTTCGTGGAGGGCCTGCACATCCACTGCCGGTTCCCCGGCCCGCACGCCGAAGAGCGCGGCCTTTCGGACGGACTGCATCAGCCGCGCGGCGGTCATCAGAAACGTGGTGGGGATACAGGCGCGGTTCATACAGTTGCCACCGTAGAGGTCTGACTCCACCAGGGTCACCCGACCGCCCAGTTGGGCCGCGCGCATGGCGGCGGCGAACCCGCCGGACCCCCCACCGATCACAACCAGGTCCTGAATCTCCGTCATAGCCCGCTCCTACGGGATGAACATCAACGCCGGGTGTTCCAGATACCGGACGATGGTCTGGAGGAACGCCGCGCCGGGGGCCCCGTCCACAATCCGGTGGTCAATGGTCAAACTGAGCACCATACGGGAGCGGGCGGCGACCTGTCCGTTCACCAGAGATAGTTCCTCAAAAATCCGGCCCACGCCCAGAATGGCGACTTCCGGCGGATTGATGATGGGCGTGAAGGCGTCAATCCCGTACATTCCCAGGTTGGTGATGGTGAACGTGCTTCCGGTCACCTCGTCCACCGAGAGTTCCCCCTTCCGGGCCCGCTCCGCCAGGTCCTGCACCGTCTGGTGGATTTCCAGGACGGACTTCCGGTCGGCATGGCGGATCACCGGCACGATGAGCCCCTCCTCCAGGGCCACCGCCACACCGATGTGAACGTCCTCATGGAGGATGATTTCTTCACCGACCAGGGCGCTGTTGAGAATAGGGTGTTCCTTCAGGGCCAGTGCCGCCGCCCGGACGATGAAGTCGGTGTAGGAGAGGCGGACGTTCCAGCGCTGAGAGAGGATTTCCCGCAGGCCCAC
>JAPYWT010000472.1 GCA_028276215.1 Thermoflexus sp.
AGCAATCTGCATGCACATCCTCCACCTCTACAAAGACTACCCCCCCGTCCTGGGCGGGATTGAGAACCACATCCAGGTCCTGGCGGAGGCCCAGGTTCGGGCGGGCCACCGGGTGACCGTCCTGGTCTGCGACCCCGGCCCGCGCACCACGGTCCGGGAGGAGAACGGGGTGACCGTTATCCGCGCCGGACGGCTGGCGACGGCCGCGTCTATGCCGCTGAGTTTGAGCCAGCCCCTCCGCCTGGCCCGTCTGCGCCCCGACATTGTCCACGTCCACTCCCCGTACCCCCTGGGCGAACTGGCGAACGCCCTGCTGGGCCGGGCCCGGGCCACCGTCATCACCCACCACTCGGACATCGTCCGTCAGCGGGGATGGCTGTGCCTCTACGGGCCCCTGTTGCGGCGGGTCCTGGCCCGCGCCGACCGCATCATCGCCACCAGTCCCCGCTACATAGAGACCTCCCCCTGGCTCTGGCCGGTGCGGGAGAAGTGCGTCGTCGTCCCGCTGGGGGTGGACCACCGCCGCTTCCTCCCGTCCCCGTCCCCCTACGACGGCCCGCCGACCCTGCTCTTCGTGGGCAAACTGCGGTACTACAAGGGGGTGGATACGCTCCTGGAAGCGCTGACCGAACTGCCCGGGGTCTATCTGGAGGTGGTGGGGGAGGGGCCGATGGGGGAGGAGTGGGCCGCGCTGGCGGCCCGTCTGGGGGTTGCTGACCGGGTCCACTTCCGGGGCCAGGTCCCCGATGCCGAACTGCCCGACTGGTACGGCCGGGCCCACATCTTCGTCCTGCCGGCCAACGCCCGCGCGGAGGCCTTCGGCACCGTCCTCCTGGAGGCGATGGCCTCAGGCCTGCCGTGCATCACCACGGAAGTGGGGAGCGGCACCTCATGGGTGGTCCAGGACGGGGTGACCGGGCGGGTGGTACCGCCCCGCGACCCGCGGGCACTGGCCGCGGCGGTCCGGGAATTGCTGGACGACCCCGACCGGCGGACGGGGATGGGCCGGGCCGGGCGGGCGCGCGTGGAGGCGGAGTTCACCCAGGAGCGAATGATCGCCCGGGTGGAGGAGGTCTACCGGGAGGTCTTGGCCACGAATTGCACGAATTTCACGAATTAAAATAAAATTCGTGCCTCTTCGTGAAATTCGTGGCGAATCCTGTCTCACCGCAGAGGCGCAGAGGACGCAGAGCCATTGGTCATTTTGTCATTGGTCATTTTGTCATTGGTCATTTTGTCATTGGTCATTCCCTTTGCGCTCTCTGCGGTTCAAAATTGTCGCCTCCCAGCGGTCCAGTGCCTCATCCAGATTGTAGCGGGCCCTTACAAAATCCTGCCCAGCCTGCCCCAGTTGCTCCCGCCGCGCCGGGTCCCGCAGCAACCCGACCACGGCGGCGGCGAACTCCTCCGGCTCGTCGGCGATGAGCAGATGGCGGCCCGGGCTGGCCCCGATGCCGTGATTGCTCACCGACGTCGCCACCACCGGCACCCCCATGGCCAGCGCGTCCAGCACTTTCTGCAGCAGTCCCCCCGCCACCCGCACCGGGGAGACGAAGACCGTCGCGGCCTGATACCAGGGGGTCAGGTCGTCGGCGTAGCCGGTGATGAAGACCCGCTCGCCGTCGGCGCGCGCCAGCATCTGCGGCGACGGCCCGTACCCCACCGCGTAGAAGCGGGCCTCCGGGACCTCCGCCGTCACTCTGGGCCAGACCTGGCTCAGGAACCAGTCCACCGCCTCTATGTTCGGCCCCCGGTACATCGCCCCCACGAAGAGGACGTTCGGGCCGGGCGGGACCGCGGGGTGGGCCGGGGTCTCGGCGGAGAGGGCAGGGGCCAGGGGGAGCAACAGGGTGGGGACGGGGCGGCAGCGCAACGTCAATAGCCGTCGGTCACCCTCGGAGATGGCCAGAATCTGGTCGTAGCGCCGCAGGAGCCACGGCTCCAGGCGCCCGAAGAGCCGGGCCAGGGCCAGCGTCGCCAGTCGGCGGAGCCCCCGCTGATACCGGGCCCGCTGCTCCAGCAGGAACCAGTTGACGTCGTGGGGACGGAGCGCGGTGAAGGGGCGCCGCAGTCCCAGAAGGACCAGCGCCGTCTGGGTGAACTCCACCAGCATCAGGTCCGGACGGGTCTCCCGAAGGGTGCGCGCAACGGCCTGCCGCAGGGCCAGGTAACTGCGCGCGATCCGCAGGGGGAGCGGCCCGCTGAGGGCCTGGTGGTGGGGAACGGTGACGATGCGCTCACAGAGGGGGCGGGTTTCCTCCACCAAGGCGGCCTCTTCCCGCCGCAGGCGGGCGACCAGGACGACGGAGTGGCCGCGCCGGTGGAGGGCCTGGATGAGGCGGAAGACCCCCTGCCCACCGGCATGTCCGACCGATGGGGCGGGGAACTCTTTGTAGGCAATCAGGATGCGGGTTTTTTGCGGTTCTTCTCCGTCCATTTCAGGGCGCAGGTCGCATGTCGCAGGGCGCATGTAGGACAACTGCGAGCAGTTGTCCTACACCTCCTCCACCGCCACCACAATCACTTCGGGCCGGTTTTTGGTCTGCTGGTAGAAGAATTCGGAGAGGGCGGACTGGACCTGCATCTCCACGGTGGCAGGCGGGGTGCCCGGGCGGGTGCCCTGGACGGTGCGGCGGACCACCTCCGCCGCGCCCGTCATCACCTCCTCCGCCGCGTCGCGGGCGGCGAACCCCCGCACCGTCAGGCGGGGG
>JAPYWT010000473.1 GCA_028276215.1 Thermoflexus sp.
CATCCAGCACCCGGATGCGGACCTTCTCCTGCCGGGCCGCGCCCGCCAGGGTCCGCTTGCACTGCTGGCAGGCGGAGAGGAGCACTTTCGCCCCCGTCGCCTGGGCCTCGCCGATGCGCCGCCGGGAGACCGCCGCAACCAGGTCCTTATCCGCCATCTCCACGTCCCCGCCGCCGCCGCAGCAGAGGGAGTACTGGTGGTGATGCTCCATCTCCACCAGCGTGACGCCGGGGATGGCCCGGATGACCTCCCGGGGCGCTTCGTACACCCCGCTGGTCCGCCCCAGGTCGCAGGGGTCATGGTACGTCACCGTCTCCTCCAGCGGCCTCAACGGGATGCGCCCGTCCGCCAGCAGTTCCGCCAGCAGTTCCGTCAGGTGCAGGACCTCAAAGCCCAGCGGCTCGCCCAGGACGCGGGGGTAGTCGTGCTTCCAGGTGTGGTAGCAGGACGGACAGGTCGCCACCAGCCGCCGCGCGCCGGTCCGGCGGACCGCCTCCAGGTTATGGCGCATCGTCTCCACCGCCGCGTCGCCCATCCCGGCGATGACCAGCGGGAAGCCGCAGCACCACTCCTCCCCGCCCAGCGTCAGGTAGTCCACCCCGGCCTTCTCCAGCACCTGCACCGCGTTCTGAGGGATGGAGTAGGACTGAGGGTAGAACGAGGCGACGCACCCCACGAAGAAGACCACTTCGGCCCGCGTCTTCTTGCCGACCCCCTCCGGGATTTCGGGCAGGTTCTGGCTCCAGATGAGCCGGTTGGCGTTGTCGTCCCCGGAGATGTTGTGGGCGTTCAGGAAGGTCTCCCGGAGACGGTCAAAGACCGCCGGGTAGATGCCCTGCCGGACCAGGTCCTGGCGCATGGCGATCCAGAGTTCACGGGTCTGGATGTTCGCCGGGCAGACGACGGCGCAGCGGCCGCAGAGGGTGCAGTCGTACGTGCCGGTGGAGTGGGCCTGGAGCGCCTCCGGTTTGGGCAGACGGGGGCCGAAGAGCCGGGCCCGCAGGCCGTACTGCCCCCGGATAAATCGTCGCATTGCCTCAATTTTGCGCAACGGGGTGATGGCGTCCAGGTCCGGCTTCTCGGTGAAGGTGGGACACCACAGGGTGCACTCGCCGCAGCGGGTGCAGGCGTCCAGCGCCATCAGTTGCTGGAAGGTGAAGAGGGACAGATCAGGCCGGGACATGGGCGGTACCTCCGTGCGCTATCGCGGTTTCCTGCTGGACCCCACTTACCGTTGCCATCAGGGCCGTCGCGACGGCGTGCAGAAACTTGGAGTAGGGAATGGTGACGATGACGACCGAGGTCAGCAGGCCGTGGCCCAGGAAGAGCCATTCGGAGAGCATCTCCCAGGGCAAATTCCAGCCAGAGACCAGACGGGACAGGGGGTAACCGATGAAGGCCAGATAGGGGGCGGGCCCCTCATATCCGGCGTTCAGGCGGACAATCTCGGCCACCCAGCCGGTGAGAAGAATCAGCCCCAGCCCCACGACCATCCAGGTGTCCATAGAGCCGGTACGGAGTTGGGCCGGGCGGGCCAGGTAGCGGCGGAAAATGTAGAAGAGCAGACCCACGGTCATCATCACGCCGCCGATTTCGTTCAGGAGGGCTGTAACTGGATGGTCGGCAGTGTACCACATCGCGATCCAGGGAACATGCCCGAGGTTGAAAAGACGATGAAGAACTTTGTCGGCAAGGGCCGCTACCCCGGAGAGGAGCATCAGGAGCAGAAAGCCGTTCAGCAGGAGAAAATGGCTCAGCCACCGCCAGCGGCTGGTCCGCCAGAGGCGGCGGTTGAACCAGGCTTCTGTGATAAAGGCTTTCAGGATAACGGGGAACTGGCGGCTGAAGATAGCCCGCAGCGCCCTGCCCAGCAGGATGATGAATTTTCGTCCGGCAGAGGCACCATCAGCCCCCTCCACCCGACCCCGGAGCCAGATACCTGCCACGTCAACCAGGCCGATCAGGAGGAGGAGCATGAGGGGAAGATGGATGACCCAGAACAGGGTTTCAACGTCCACGGAGCACCTCCGTCTGGTGGCGCGTTGGCCCCTGCGGCCCGCTCAGCCCTATAGAAGACGCGAGCCGCAGGAGCGCCATAGGGGGGAGGATTGTCAGCCCAGGAAGGCCTTGTATTTGGCCGCTTCCTCTTCTATGAAGGCGCGGAATTCAGGGGAATCCGCCCGGAAGAGGTTGCTCAGTTCCGCCGGGTTGGACATCTCAATCTTGACCAGCCAGCCCTGGTCAAAGGGGGACTGGTTGATCAGAGAGGGCTCAAATTCCAGTTCCTCGTTGACGGCGACAATCTTGCCGCCGACGAGGGCCGGGACGCGCCCCACCCACTTGCCCGACTCCATAGACATGAAGGTCTGGCCCTGGGTGACGGTCTTCCCCACCGGGGGAATTTCCACGTAGACAATCTCTTTGGCGATGCGCTGACCGAAATCGGTCATGCCCTGGACGACGGTGTTGCCCTCCACCCGCGCCCAGTTGTGCTGCTTGTCGTAGTAGAGGTCGTCGGGGAATTCAATACCGGCGATCTGCATGGTGTACCTCCTTAATAGAGAAAAGGGATGGCTCGGAATCGGTTGACACTTCTCTGCTTTCGCTAACCCTTATTGCCCCTCTTCCCCTTGTTCCCCCCTCCCCTTGGCTTCGGCCAGGGGAGAGGAAAGATGAAGAGGGGATTTTGCGGCGGCGGCCTCCGGCC
>JAPYWT010000474.1 GCA_028276215.1 Thermoflexus sp.
GCCGCCGCAAAACCCGCCCCTTATGCCAGCATCCCCCGGATGATGATGTCTACCGCCTCGTCCTCGCTCAGGCCCCGGGCCATCAGCGTCTCCAGTTCTTTGCGGCTCACGGAGCCGATGGCGGCCTCATGGGTGACCCGGGCCTGGTCGTTGCGGACGACGACGATGGGAGTGTTGCGAGCGACGGCTTGGTCGCGCACAATCTCCGTGCAGTCCATATGGCCGCGCGCGCCAGGGGCATTCCCCTCCGCTGTGGTGTAGACCTCGCTGACGGCCCGGTCCCGCACCGCGACGCGGGTTTTCGTCAGCCCGCGGGCGTCGGGGCCGTTGAGGCGGATGGTCTCCTCCGCGCGGATGTAATCTTCGCCCATCCCGTAGGCCTTGACCGTCAGTTCCGCCACCCCGCGCGCGGCCACATCCACCTCCATCCGGATTTCCATCCGGCCCACCCGCCCGTGGGTCAGGTTGAACTCGTTCTCAAACCGGCCCCCCTCCTCCACGACGACGTGGCTGGTCGGGAGGACCTGAACGCCACCGTAGGGGCCGTGGTAGTGGGCCTCGGTGTAGCGCATCGTCGCCCCCGGCCCGATGCGGACCGTCGCGTCCATAATGTGCTGAAGGTTGACCGCGTTGGGGAAGGTGCAGTGGGCCAGGAAACCCACCTCCGCCCCTTCGCCAATCTCAAAGGTGGGGAGAATCTCCTGGATCCCCTCCTGCGGGATCATCCCGAAGCAGAGGTGAACGGGGTACTCCACGCGCGTCCCCGGGTCCACCCGGATGAGGGCCCGGATGCCCGTGGGGGTCTCTTCGGCCTCAATGTGGACGCCCGGGATTTCGTTGACCAGGAGGACCCGGTTGGCGCTGATGACCGCACTGGCGATACGGTCCGATTGGAGGGCGTCCACCTTGCCACCAGCCGCATCGTAGGCCTTCAGAATGGCCTCAAAATCGCGCGCCCACGCGGGATCGCGCCGGGAGAGGAGAGAAGCAGGGATAACGGGCGCGGTATGGGCCTTCATGCGCACACCCCCCGGGTGACCACCTCTTTGTAGGCATCGCCGTTGACGGGTTCCCAGGGCTGAGCGCCCAGTGTCTCCTCATGGGGACGGCAGCGCTGGGCAAAGTAGGCACGCACCTCATCCGGGTTGCCCGTTTTGACGACGGTCCCGCCGCACATCAAACTGGCCCGGTCAGCGGCGTCCGCCATCTCGTCCCGGTGGGTGATGAGCAGGACGGCCGTCCCCTCGGCGGCCATCTGCCGGATCAGACCGGTAATCTCCTCCACGCCCAGGACGTCAATCCCCGAATCCGGCTCGTCCAGAATGGCCAGGCGGGGGCGCATGGCGTAGACGGCGGCCAGTTCTATCCGTTTGCGCTCGCCGCCGGAGAGGGTCGGGTCTACGGGGCGGCCCAGGTAGGCGGCGGGGGCCAGGGCGACGGCCCGCAGCGCCTCCTCCACGCGGGCGAGGGTGGGCTCTTTCATCCCCAGGGCGATGTAGTCGCCGGTGCGCAGTCCTTCAAAGCGGGCCGGCTCCTGCCAGGCCAGGGTGATACCCCGGCGGGCCCGCTCCGAGACGGGAAGGTCGGTGATGTCCTCGCCGTCAAAGAGGATACGGCCCTGGGCCGGGCGGTATCCCGCGCAGCCCATCAGCGTATAGGCCAGGCTGCTCTTGCCCGAGCCGTTCAGCCCCAGGAGGACATGGACCTCGGCAGGATAGACGGTCAGGTTGACCCCCCGGAGCACTTCCGCGCCAGGCCGATGGACGTGAACGTTTTCTACAACCAGTAACGGGTTCATGGCACACCTCAGGTCGCAGGTCGCAAGTCGCGGGTCGCAGGGCCTGCGGCGTATAGGATACCACAGGTCGGCGATTTCTGCCAGGAAATGACGGGGCAGGCATCATTTGGCGTCATCATCGGCGCGCGGCCCGCTCTATCCACTGGCGGACCCGCTGGGGCATTTCGTCCCGGTTCTCCATCGTCACCTCCCAGAGGGTGACCGTCGGCAGGGCTTTCAGGGCATCGGCCCAGGGGTTGGGATGGGCCATCACCGTCGCCAGGACGGTGTACGGGCCGCCGACGGCCTGCAGGACGGCCTCCTTGAACGGCCCGCAGAAGAGTTCCATTTTGCCGATTTCGTCCACGACAACGATGCGCCCCTCCCGCATCGCTCGCTGGAGGGCTCCCACTCCCACCCGCGCGATGGCCTCCACGTCCACCCCGTAGCGGCCCACGCGCGGGATGCGGGGGCCGCGAAACTCCACGTGGGCCATCACCGCCTCCTCCCCATCCAGGGTGACCAGGCGGAAGCCCTTGCGTCCGCCGGGCCCACGAATTTCCTCGGTGTAGAATCCCCCGGCCTGGGGGCCCAGCGCTTCCACCACCGCTTTGATGACCGTCGTCTTGCCAATGCCGGGTCGTCCAGTCAACAACAATGCCTGGCCCATTTGCCTCCTTGAACGTAACTACCTACCCAAGAACCGTTTCATAAAAACCACGAAGGACACGAAGGCCGTACAAAGGGCACGAAGGATGATATTTTATCCCTTTGTGTCCTTTGTGAGTACTTTGTGCCCTTCGTGGTAGGTAATTACGACCTCCCACAGAATGCGCAGGGTGGCCTGATGGATGGTCTCCGTTTCGGAATCAGTCAGGAACTGGAGCGCTGTGGGTGATGACATGCTTATCCCATTATACCTTT
>JAPYWT010000476.1 GCA_028276215.1 Thermoflexus sp.
TCCTGGCCTTCGGCCAGGAGAGGGGAGGGGGCTGGGGGGAGGGGTGAGGTGAGTAGTTACGTTGAAATCCATGCCCTCTCCAAATCCTTCGGCCCCCACACCGCCCTGGCGGGGGTGACCCTTTCCATCGGCGCGGGGGAGTTTGTCACGCTGGTGGGGCCCAACGGAGCCGGCAAGACCACCCTGCTGCGGATTCTGGCGACCCTCATCCGCCCCACCTCCGGCACCGTCCGCATCGCCGGACTGGACCCGGCCCAGGCGGGGCCGGAAGTCCGCCGCCACATCGGCTTCCTCTCCCATCGGACGCTCCTCTACGACGACCTGACCGCCGAGCAGAACCTGCGCTTCTACGCTCGCCTCTACGGCCTCTCCGACGCGTCGGCCCGCATTGACGAACTTCTGGAACGGGTGGGCCTCGCCGACCGCCGCCACGACCTGGTGCGAACCTTCTCCCGGGGGATGCAGCAACGGCTGGCCGTGGCGCGCGCCGTCCTCCATCGCCCGTCCATCCTCCTGCTGGACGAGCCGTACACCGGCCTGGACCCTCATGCAACCGATGCGCTGAGTGCTCTCCTGAGCGAACTGGCGGGCGAAGGATGTACCATCCTCCTGACCACCCACGACCTGGAGCGTGGGTTGGCGGTGGGGAACCGGGTCGTCGTCCTCTCCCGGGGCCGGGTGGCCTACGATGCCCCCACAGCCGACACCGACCCCGCCACCTTCCCCGACCTCTACCGCCGCCTGACCAGAGTGCGCTGAAGGCGGAATCGTCCCCCATTTCTAACACAAATTTAATAGACACCCATTGACTTTATGCCCCAACTGTGATATAATGGGTTTGCAGGGTAACGGTTCAGGTAGCGCTGACTGAAGTCAGCCTCTTTGGACCGCAGGTCTTTGGTCAGCCTTCGCCGACGAGGTCTCTCATTGATGCGCACATAAGGGTTGTCGGCGGAGGCCGACAACCGGCACGAAGTGCCCACGCAGGACGATTTCAATCGGCCTGAAGGAGGTTCCGTGTACGAGAATCTGGTCTACCTGGATAACGCCGCCGCCACCCGCCTGGACGAGCGGGTCCTGGAGGCGATGAAGCCGTATTTCTTTGACGTCTACGCCGTGGCGACCTCCCAGTTTGGCTACTCCATCGGGCTGGACGCCCGCGAAGCGCTGGATAACGCCCGCATCCGCATCGCCGCCGCCCTGGGTGCCAGCCCCGACGAATTCATCTTCACTTCCGGCGACACCGAATCCAGCAACCTGGCCATCAAGGGCGTCGCGCTGGCGCTGGGAGAGAAGAAGGGCCGCCATATCGTCACCACCCCCATTGAGGACTTCCCCGTCCTCCACTCCGTCCGCGCGCTGGAGCGACAGGGCTTCCGGGCCACCTACGTCCGCGTGGACGAGACCGGACGGGTGGACCTGGACCACCTGCGGGAGTCCCTCACGCCGGATACCATTCTGGTCTCCATACAGACCGCCAACCAGGAGATTGGCACGCTCCAGGACATCCGCACCATTGCCGAAATCTGCCGGGAAAAGGGTGTCCTCTTCCATACCGATGCCACCCATGCCTTCACCCGCGTGCCGCTGGACGTCCGGGAGATTCCGGTGGACCTGGTCACCGTCTCCGCGCACACCATCCACGGCCCCAGGGGCATCGGCGGCCTCTACATCCGCAAGGGGACGCCCATCAAGAAAATCCTGGACGGTGGCTTTCAGGAGTTTGACCTGCGCCCCGGCGTGGAGAACATCCCCGGCGCGGTGGGGTTCGCCAAGGCGGTGGAACTGGTCACCCCCGGGGAGACGGCCCGCCTGCAGCGGATGCGGGACCGCCTGCTGGAACGACTCCTCAACGAAATCCCGCACACCCGGCTGAACGGCCATCCCGTCCACCGGCTGCCGCACAATGCCAACGTCTCCTTCCGGTTTGTGGAGGGGGAGTCGCTGCTGCTGCACCTGGACATGCGGGGCTTTGCCGTCAGCACGGGCTCCGCCTGCTTCAGCCGTTCCCTGGAGGCCAGCCACGTCATCCTGGGCATCGGCGGCGACCACGAGCGGGCCCACGGCTCCGTCCGCTTCACCTTCGGCCGCTACAACAAAGAAGAGGACGTGGACCGGGTCGTGGAGGCCGTGGCCGAGGTCGTTCGGGAACTGCGCCGCATCAGCCCGCTGGGGAAGGAGTGACAGGGAGCGGGGGAGCAGAGGAGCAGAGGAGCGGGGGAGCAGGTCGCAAGTCGCAGGTTGCAGGTCGCAAGTCGCAAGTCGCAAGTCGCAAGTCGCAAGTCGCAAGTCGCAAGTCGCAGGTCGCAAGTCGCAAGTCGCAGGTCGCAAGTCGCAGGTCGCAAGTCGCAGGTCGCAAGTCGCAGGTCGCAAGTCGCAGGTCGCAAGTCGCAGGTCGCAAGTCGCAGGTCGCAGGTCGCAAGTCGCAAGTCGCAGGTCGCAGGTCGCACGGAATACGCATCACGTTTCACGCTTCACGTTTCACGCTTCACGTTTCACGTTTTACATTTCACGTTTTACGTTTCACGTTTTACGTTTCACGTTTTACGTTTCACGTTTTACGTTTCCCGGAGGGAACTATGCCACTACCGTACAGTGAAATTGTCATGGAACACTTCCGCAACCCCCGCAACGTGGGGCGAATAGACGACCCCGATGCCAAAGCGGTGGAGGGGAGCCCCGCCTGCGGCGA
>JAPYWT010000477.1 GCA_028276215.1 Thermoflexus sp.
GCGACCAGGGCGCTGGTCATCCCGCCTCCGCCGTACTCCTCCGGATACTGGAAAGAGGTCAGCCCGACCCGCGCTGCCTTCTCCAGCACGGGCCAGGGCATCTCCTCCGTCTCGTCGTAGTGGGCCGCCACGGGCCGGATTTCCCGCTCGGCGAACTCGTGGGCCAGCCGTCGGATGCGCTCCTGCTCCTCGGTGAGCCGGAAGTCTATCATCGCTCCTCCTTCACGTTTCACGTTTCACGTTTCACGTTGAACAGCGCGTACAGCCAGCGCGTCGGCGCCCCCATATACTCCCGAATGGCGGTGACGACGACGTGCCGCAGGGGCGTCTCCTGCCGGACGGCCTGCACCCGGGGGTAGAACCGGGAGAGGACGACAAGGGTCTCCGCCCCGGAGTCGTTCAGGTGGTGGGCGATTTCGCCGGGGGCGTAGAGGGGGTTGACCGGGGTGACCACCGCTCCGGCCTTCCATGCCCCGAAGTAAGCGGCAACGAATTGGGGACAGTTGGGAAGGAGCAACGCCACCCGGTCGCCGGGCCGGACCCTCAGGCCGATCAGGGCGTTGGCGAAGCGGTTGGTGATGCGGTCCAACTGGCGGTACGTCCAGCGGTGGCCGTAGAAGTAAACGGCGGTTTGCTGGGGGTAGCGGGCGACGGTCTGATCCAGGATGACGGTGAAGGGGACATCGGGGATTTCTATCTCGTGGGGGACGCCCGGGTCGTAATGGTTCAGCCAGGGCCGGTCCATTTGGGTCCTCCTTTCCTTGAGGATGGTGTCCCCTGCAGGATAAATCCTCTTGCAGGATAAATCCTGCGCTACAGCCAGGATAAATCCTGCGCTACAGCGTAATCCTGCGCTACAGCGCACCCGCAGTAGCGGAATGTTGTTTTTATGGCGGCGGCGAAGCCGCCATAAAAACAGTTGTTATCGGGAAATCCCCTCCAGCGCGGCCAGGGGAATGCGCGCAATGCGGATGTCGGACGGAAGGACCATTCCCAATAGCCAGGGGACATCCCGACGGATGTCGCTGGTGTAGTAACTGACGTAGAGGAAATCCCCCCGAATAACGGTACCTGCGTAGGAGGTGTCTCCGGCACTGGGAAGGTCGGAGAGCCAGGTCAGGCGGTCCTCGTCCACCCGGAATAGCGCCGTCCGCTTGCGGCTGAGGACACTCCCCAACTCCGTCAATGGGCCCCACGGCTGAGGCTGGTAGCGACCCACCGCGTAGACCTGTCCGTTGTACGAGAAGAGCGCCGGCCCGTCCAGGCGGGTCACCCGGCTGCGGTGGTACGTCCATTCCGTATACGGCGGGGCGGCCACAGCGATGAGGGTGGACGCCGTCGGGTCCCCGAAGATGCTCCCGCTCCCCTCCAGGCGCGCCGTGGCCAGCATCCGCCCGTCGGGGAGAAACTCTACGTCCACCTCGTCGTTCCGTTCCCCGTCGTAAATGGTGGACACCGTCTCCCAGTGATAGCCGTCGGTGGACTGTAAGAGGATAGAACGGCCATGCTCGTGCCAGTAGGCCGGGACGTACCAGACTGTGCCGTCCCGGGTTTTCGGGCGCCAGAAGAGCCAGCCCTTCGGTTCCACCTCCTGGAACGGCGTCCATTGGCGCCCGTCATCGCTCACAGAGAGCACCGTCGTGTACGGCTCGGCGGTGAAGACGACGTTTTTCAGGGCGTAGAGGAACAGGCGGTCGCCGATGGGGGCGAATTTGGGGTCGCGAATGTCCTCGCCGGGGACGTTCAACTCCGCCAGCCGTTCCCAATGGCGGGCGTCCTCCGAGCGCCAGAGGACCAGACGGCATTTCTCGCTGGCGAAGTGCCAGGGTGAGGACGCGTGCACCAGATAGAACGCGCCCCGCCAGTAGATGAGGTCGGTATTGGAGTTGTGGGCCCCGTCGCTGACGGCGGCCCAGTGCTCTATCCCCAGCGCGTCCACGACCCGGGCGCGGTTGGGGCGAAAGTACCCGCACCCCAGAAGGATCAGCAGCAGGAGAAGGAGCGCGCTCAGCGCGCCCCCCAGATAGCGCAGAACCCTGGACATCTCAGGCCTCCGGGCCGGTTTGTCGCCGGCATCGGATGTCACCGGTACCGGTGGTACCGGCGGAAGACTTCGCCCACGCTGCGTCCCTCGTGCACCCGCAGGATGACTTCCCCCAGCAGTGGGGCTACCGATAAAATCTTCATATTCGGCAGCCGCTTCTCCGGTGGGATGGGGATGGAGTTTGTGGTCACAATCTCCCGGACCTCCAGTTCCCGCAGACGCTCCACCGCCGGATGGGCCAGAATGGCGTGGGCGAAGCAGAGATAGATGTCGCGGGCCCCGTTCTCTCGCACAATCCGCACCGCGTTGGCGATGGACCCGGCCGTATTGACCTCATCGTCCACAATGATGGCGTCCTTCCCCGCCACATCCCCCACCAGGGTCAGGGCCTCCGTATCCCGGGCCACGCGCCGCTTCTCCACAATTGCCAGCGGCAGTTCCAGTTCCTCGGCGAAGTTGCGCGCCTTCTTGGCGAAGCCCAGGTCCGCCGAGACCACCACGGCGTTCTCCAATCGCTTCTCCCGCAGATAGTCGGAGAGGATGGAGAAAGTGGTCAGCGCGTCCCCGGGGATGCTGAAGAACCCCTGAATCTGGTCGGCGTGCAGGTCCAGCGTGATGTACCGGTCGGCCCCAGCGATGCCGATCAT
>JAPYWT010000479.1 GCA_028276215.1 Thermoflexus sp.
CTTCGCCGCCGCCCCCAGACCCCACTCTCTTCCCCCTTTCTCTCCCCGCTGCGGGGAGAGAAGGGGGGCCAGGGGGGATGAGAGGGGTCAATGGGAAGTCGCCGGGAGCGTCTTCCATCCAACCATCAGGTAGCCAGACCCCCATAGTGGGATGTCTGAACGAATTTCTTAAAGTTCATCAGCGTCGGGCGAAAAGCCGTTTTTCAGCCCCGAAGGGGCTTGACGGAATCAGCCCGACGCTTGAGCGTCGGGCGAAAATTGCGCGTGACCGCCAGCGCGGCCCCCGCGCCGTCTATGAGCACGTCCCACGGGGACGGCGTCCGCCCCGGCACAAAGGACTGGTGGACCTCGTCGGTGACGGCGTAGAGGACCGCCAGCCCGAACGCCAGAAGGCGCGTCCGGCCAGAAGAGAGGCCATTCCCCTGCAGAGCCCTCAGGTAGAGCCACGCCAGCACTCCGTAGAGGACCGCGTGCCCCGCCTTCTTGACCACCATGTCCAGCCACGGCTCCGGCGCGTGGGGGAGGTCTGGCTGAGCGGAGAGCCAGAAGATAAGCCCCATCCAGGCCAGCGCCGCCAGCCACCACTGCCTGACGTGCCAGGCACTTCGGAAAGTGCCTGGCACGTTCCCATGTTTATCCACCATACGCCTGCTCCACCACTGCCGCCAGGTGCGCCCACGAACGGCGCCCGCGAATATCCCGGGCGGCCTCCATGCCCAACCGGCGCCGCAGGTCGGGCTCCTCTAACAGGCGCAGGACCGCCCCGGCGAAGGCCGCCTCGTCCCCGGGAGGGATCAGCCAGCCGGTCTCCCCGTGGCGGATGACCTCGCGGATTTCCCCCACGGCCTCGGCGACGACCGGCACCCCCGCCCCCAACAGGTCCAGCAGTTTGACCGGGCACTTGGCGCGGTTGATGAGCGTGTCGTCAAAGGGATAGACCGCCAGGGTGGCCTGAGCGAAGACCTCCGGTAACCGGTCGGGTTCCACCCATCCGACGTACTCCACCGCCTCCGCCAGTCCGGCCTGGCGGGCCTCCTCCAGCAGGCGCGCCTCCTCCCCGAAAAGTCCCTCCCCCACCACCCGCAGGCGGGCCTGAGGGACCCGTTCCCGCACCCGGCGCAGCAGGCCCACCGCGCGCGCGGTGGGGAACTCAAAGAAACGGGTGTAGAGAAGGATGACGGGCGGGCCCTCGTCGGCGCGGGGGGCCGGGGGGGCCTCCGCGCCCGCCCACCCGTTGGGGACGTAGAACACCCGCTCCGGCGGCACCCCCAGCGCCCAGACCAGACTCTCCAGCGTCCGGCTGGCGACGGTGACGGCGTCCGCATGGGTCAGGCCCCAGCGCTCCTGCCAGGCGAAGAACCGCCGCTGGGCCGGGGTGTAGAGGGGCCGCCCGGAGAGCGGGTCGGTCATATCGTTCCAGCCGCCGGGGCCCTCCCAGTCGTCGCTATCCACCACCAGGCGGGGCCGCCGGGCGCGCGGGCGGAGGGCCAGCAGGAAGTGGGCCAGACCGCTGTAGGCTTTGGGCTTGAAGAGGTGGACGACGTCGGGCCGCAGGGCCAGCGCGCGGGCCGCCAGCCGCCGGGCCGTCAGCAGGTGGAAGAGAAGAGGGACGCGGGGCGGGAGCGGGATGTTCTCCACCCGCACCCCCGCGTCCTCCCAGCACCGTCCGGCGTCCTGGGGGTTCTGCCAGGGGGGGAGGAGCAGGGTGACCGCGTGCCCCCGGGCCGCCAGCGCGCGGGCCAGCGGCAGCGCCCGGACCGCCATCGTCCCCCGGGGCCGCAGGCCGAAGGGGCCAACCATCACAATTCGCATAATGCCTTCGTACCCTTCGTGTGGCCTTCGTGTCCTTTGTGGTTTTTTACAGAGCAGACGAACACCAGCGGCGAATCTCCTGGAAACGCTCCTCCACGTAGGCGTGGTGCCGGGGCCCCAGGCCGGGGCGGACGTGCCCGGTCAGTCCGGCTCGCTGGGGCCATCCCTGTTCCTCCGGGCGGGACGAGAGATGGGCAATGTACTCCGGGTACAGATACGCGGCCACCGTCTCGGCCCACTCCTCGCTGGCCGCGCGGAGCGTCCGCCGCAGGCCCGATAAACCGCTGCCGTACCAGGTTGGGCCTGGCTCCTCTCCGACAAACCGCACCAACTCCCGGACCACCCGGCCCGGTCGGCCCAGAACGCGGGCCACAATGTTCGCCGTCCGGGCGTCCCAGGCGTGGGCCAGTTCGTGCACCAGGGCGACCTCCCCCAGCCATTCCGGCTGCTGGTGGAGCGTCGGCTCTCCGATGACGATGCGCATCCAGGGCGGGCGGGGCCAGAAGGCATACAGCCCCCCGCCGCCCTGCTTCCGTCTCTCCAGCCGGACGGCGCCCAGCGCCCGGCGCATCCCCTCCGCGCCGCCCAGGGCCTGGGCCATCCGCCGCACGGCGCGCAGGACCAGGGCCTGCTCGTCCCCCTCCCACCCCGAGGGGGCGACGATCAGCCCGTACGGCTGTAATCCCTGGGCCCATGAATCAGCCGACAAGGATAACCTCTCCCCGGGGAGATAGATAAGAATATTACGTCACGTGCAACTTCAACTGAGGGATTGGTAGCAAGCCGTTTCTGACCCCTCCTCATCCCCCCGGCCCCCTTCTCCTCCCCGAAACGGGGAGGAGAAGGGGGAGAAAGGGGGGGGTTG
>JAPYWT010000022.1 GCA_028276215.1 Thermoflexus sp.
ACGGACCACTGACCACTGACCACGGACCACTGACCACTGACCACGGACCACTGACCACGGACCACCGACCACGGACCACGGACCACTGACCACGGACCACCGACCACGGACCACCGACCACGGACCACCGACCACGGACCACCGACCACGGACCACCGACCACGGACCACCGACCACGGACCACTGACCACGGACCACCGACCACGGACCACGGACCACTGACCACGGACTCCTGTAGCGCTGGCCGTCTGGCCGGTACAGGCTGACAGCCTGCGCTACTCTCATCGTCTGTCGTCTGTGGTCTGTCGTCTGTGGTCTGTCGTCTGTGGTCTGTCGTCTGTGGTCTGTCGTCTGTGGTCTGTCGTCTGTGGTCTGTCGTCTACGTCTTCAATTCCAGCGGGATTCCCGCCACCATCAGAATGACCCGGTCCGCCCGGGCGGCCAGCCACTGGTTGGTCCGTCCCAGTGCGTCCCGGTAGACCCGTCCCATCGGATACGGGGGCACCAGCCCCATTCCTGCTTCATTGGAGACCACGATGAGGGCCGCTCCGCGCGCCCGACAGACATCCAGCACTCCCTGCAGTTCGGCGATAGCCCGTGCTGCCAGCCTCTCCTCGTCCACTGTCTCGCCCAACTCCATCAGCAGATTGGAGACCAGCAGGGTCAGGCAGTCCATCAGCACCACCCCGGCATCGGCGATGGCGGCCTCCAGTGCCGGCCCCACGCCGGTGGGGACCTCCAGCGTGCGCCAGTGCGCCGGGCGCGCGGCCCGATGACGGGCGATTCGTTCCGCCATCTCCTCATCTCCCGCCGTCGCCGTCGCCACATAGAGGACGGGTCGGCCCATTTCCCCCGCCAGTCGCTGCGCATACTCACTCTTTCCACTTCGGGCACCGCCCAGAATCAGAATCACCATTCCTCGCCCCGTCTACACGGAACACGGATTACGTCTTACGTCTTACGTCTTACGTTTTACGTTTTACGTTTTACGTTTATCCTCCCATCCCTGCCCAGGCCAGCAGGACGGTGGCCTCCACCAGTTCGCAGAGGGCGCCATAGACGTCGCCAGTAAAGCCCGGAATGCGTCGCAGGACCCAGCGGGCAAAGAGAAGGGTGAATAGCCACGCCAGCGCGGAGGATAGCAGAACCTCCGGTGGGCCCACGATGAGCATCGGCAGGAGCAGCAGCGTGGCTCCTCCCAGACTCCGCCCGCCGACGGGGCCTTTCACGGCCTGTCCCATACCGGTGGACCGGGCAGAAGGGTAGCGGGCCATGGTATAGACCATGGCCCACCGTCCCAGCGAGGGCGCCAGGAGCAGAACGGCCCACTTCCCGGCAGAAATACAGGCATCCAGAGCGGCGAATTTGACCAGCAGGAGCATCGCCGCCCCGACCACCCCGAAAGCGCCCACGTGGGTATCCCGCAGAATCTCCAGCCGGACCTCCGGCGGCCGGGCGGCCAGCAGAGCGTCGCAGCAATCCGCAAATCCGTCCAGATGGAGCGCACCCGTCACGGCCACCCAGAGGGCCAGCACCAGTGCGGCGATCAGGAGAGGCGGGAACAGGTGGCCCAGCAGCCAGCCTGCTATCGCCAGCAATCCACCGATCAGTATCCCAACCGCCGGAAAAGCCCACGCGGCCCGCCCGACCTCCTCCAGCGAGATTTCCCGCTCGGGCAATGGCAGGCGGGTCAGAAAGTGCAGCGCAACCAGCAACGAGCGAAACACGGGAATTCCCTAATCGCTTCGTTCTGAGACACCCGCCTCGGCAAACGTGGCCATCTCGTTCAGGACTTTGCAGGCCGCCTCCACCAGGCCCATCGCCAGGACGGCTCCTGTCCCCTCTCCCAGGCGCAGGTTCAGGTCCAGCAACGGTCGGAGCCCCAGGTGCTCCAACATGGCCCGATGGCCCAACTCCACCGAGTTGTGCCCGGCGATGCAGTACGCGGTCGCGGCGGGCGCCAGGGCCGCAGCGACCAGCGCCCCGGCGGTGCAGATGAAGCCGTCCAGCACTACCGGGATACGGTGAGCCGCCGCGCCCAGAATGATCCCGGCAATCACCCCAATCTCAAACCCGCCGACCTTCGCCAGGAGGTCCACACCGTCCCGGGGGTCGGGCTGGTTGACCCGGAGGGCCTGCTCCACGACGGCGATTTTGCGGGCCAGCCCTGTATCGTCCAGGCCGGTGCCCCGCCCCGTGACCGCCGCAGGGGGCAGGCCGGTGACGGCGGCAACGATGGCTGCCGCCGGGGTCGTGTTGGCGATCCCCATATCCCCCGGCGCGACCAGGTCCAGCCCCTGGGCTCGCTCCTCCTCTACCAGCGCGATGCCCGTCTCCAGAGCCTGCACGGCCTGCTCCCGGCTCATCGCCGGGCCGCGGGCGATATTGCCCGTCCCGTACCCGATTTTGCGGATTTTCAGCGCCGGATGGGGCTCCAGATCGGCGGCGACCCCGGCGTCCACGACCACGACGCGCACGCCCCCGTGGCGGGCCAGGACGTTGATGGCGGCCCCGCCCCGCAGGAAGTTGTAGACCATCTGGGCGGTGACCTCCTGGGGGTACGCGCTCACCCCCTCCGCCGCCACCCCGTGATCCCCGGCGACGACGATGACGGCCGTATGCCGGATGACGGGCCGGGGATTGCCGGTGATCCCGGCCACCTGGACCGAAAGGTCCTCCAGCCGCCCCAGACTCCCCTGGGGCTTGGTCAACTGATCCTGTCGGGCCCGTGCCGCTTCCATTGCGGCGGCGGAAAGAGTGCCGATGCGAGATACGGTCTCCTGCAGCGATACCATGTTCTCCTCCTGCAACTTATTTTTTAACCAAAAATGACTCCACTGCAAAGTAGCGCCTCTACCAGCCGGGCATTCTCCTCCGGCAGACGGGTCCCGATGCGGATGTACGCCGGGAGCCCGAAGGAGCGGCAACTGCGGACCTGAATCCGGCGTTCCAGCAGCGCCTCCCGGGTCTGGTCGCCGTCCCCGGTCCGCACCAGAAAGAAGTTCACGGCGGTGGGAAGGGTCACCATTCCCAGTCCCCCGATCGCCGCGCGCAGGCTCTCGGTCAGCCTGCGCAGGGTACGCCAGGTCTCCCGGTACGCCTCCAGATGGTCCAGCGCGGCCAGTCCGGCGGCCTGGGCGGCCGCGTTGACGCTCCACGGGGGCTGGGCGCGCCGCAGGGCCTGGACCGCTTCTCCCGTCCCCAGCACGTACCCCAGCCGCAGGCCCGCTAGGGCGAAGTCTTTGGTCATAGAACGCAGAACCAGCAGATGCTCGCTCTCTATCAGGGGGACGGAGTCCCATGGAGAATCCGCGAAATTCCTGTAGGCCTCGTCCAGGACCAGCAGACTTCCGGCCCCTTCGCAGGCGGCGAGGACCGCGCGGACAGCCTCCTGGCCCAGATAGACCCCGGTCGGATTGTTGGGGTTGCAGAGCCAGACCAGGCGGGGGCGCCGGGCGCGGATAAAGTCGGCGACCGCCTCCAGGTCGGGCTGAAAGGCCCGGTCTTCCTGGGCGGCGAGGATGTGGACCTGCGCGGCCATCAACTGGCAGGCGACCCGGTACTCCCCGAAAGTGGGGCCGACGATAAGAGCGACGTCGCCAGGGTCCAGGTAGGCCAGGGCGACCAGCCAGATGGCCTGCGCAGTGCCGTTGGTCACCAGGACCTGGGCCGAGGGGAGGCCGTGGAGCGCGGCCAGATGCTCCCGCAGGAGGCCCGCCTCTGGGTCGGGGTAGCGGGAAATGTTCACCCCCGCCAGCGCCTCCCGGACCGCCCGGTGGGGGCCGAAGGGGTTGGAATTGACGCTGAAATCCAGGATTTCCTCGGGGGAAATCCCCTCGGCCCGCAGGCGACGGTAGTCGGGCCCTCCGTGCTGATCGGAGACCAGTTTCCGGACGACACCTCGGGGCAGGGGCATAGAGATTTCCCTATAGTGCCCTTATCAGCCCGACCAGCAGGGCCATTCCCCCTGTCACCAGCACCATTGTCCAGCGGACCACGTGCAGCGCGCGCCGGACCGTTCGCGCGTCCAGGGGGCCATCGCCGCCCTCCAGCCGGTAGTGGCCGATCTTTTCCAGGGTGACGCCCAGCGCGCCGGCCATCGCGGCCATCGTCCAGCCCGCGTTCGGGCTGAGAGTCCGGCGGTGCTGGGCCCACATCGCGCGCCAGGCCCCGCGCGGGTCCTCCCCCGCCAGTGCCGCCCCGGCCACGATCAGCAGGGCCGTCAGCCGCGCCGGGAGCCAGTTCAGCCCGTCGTCGGCCCGGGCAGCGAACTTGCCCACGTACTCCGTCTCTGGCCGGTGGTAGCCCCACATGGAGTCCGCCGTGTTGCAGAAGCGGTAGACCCATGCGCCGGGAAGCCCGAAGAGAGCAAACCAGAACAGAGGCCCTGTCAGGCCGTCGGTGATGTTCTCCGCCAGCGACTCCACCGTCGCGGAGACGACCAGAGGCTCCGGCAGGTCCGCTGTCTCCCGCCCGACCAGGTGCCAGCGGACCCGCCGCCGGGCCTCCGGCAGGTCTCTCCGCTCCAGCGCTTCCAGCACTTCCCCTCCGGCCCGCAGCAGCGCGCGCATCGCGAAGGTGACTTTCAGCAAGGGGATGCTCCAGAGCCAGAGGAGGGGGACGCGCGCCCGGGCCAGGACCAGCCAGGGGAGCGCGAAAAGGGCCGCCCCCAGCAGGACCGCCGTCATCCCGAAGAGGAAGGGGCGGGCCCGGCCCTGTCGGGGCCGCCAGCGCCACCACCCGTCCAACCAGCGGCCCATCCAGACGACGGGATGGAGGGGGCCCGGAGGTTCTCCGAAAAGCAGGTCCAGGAAGACGGCGCCCAGAAGGGTCAGGACATCTTCAGCCAACGGCGTCCTCCAGCCGCACCCGGAGATTCAGGAACCAGACGCCATCGTGGGCGTGGACCGCCGGGGCATCGGACGGGGATTCGGCCCGCAGCGGGCGGCGGAAGAGGGGGCCGTCGGTGACCAGGGTGTGGTACTCGCCGTTCTCCCCGCAGGGGTGGGCGCCGCGCGCGGCCATCTCCGCGACCAGTTCCCGGTCCAGCGGCCGCCCCAGGAACGCGGGGTCCAGCCGGGTGGCCACGACGACGGCCCGGAATCCCGCCTCCCAGAACTCCTCCAGCAGGGCCCAGGGGTCAGCCTTCCAGAGGGGGAGGAGCGGCACCAGGCCTACCTCCAGGCAGACCCGCTCCACCCACGCCCGGTGCTCCTCCAGGTCCATATCACCGAAGACGCCGCCCTCCACGCCTGCGGCCCGGAGGGCCCGCATCGCGTCCTTGAAATTGGCTTCGTACTCCTCCCAGGACGTATGGACCTGAATCAGAGGCAGGCCCATGGCGCGGGCCTGCAGGGCAACAACCTCGGAGGGAAAGCCGTGGGAGCGGACGCGGCTACCGTCCTCAGCGACGGTGTTGAGCAGGTAGGCCAGACGGTGGCCCTGTTGACGGGCCCGGTAGGCCGCCAGGGCGCTATCTTTCCCACCGCTCCAGGATACGAAGAGGTTCATCCCATTTCCAGAAGGTGGATTTTGGGGATACGGCCCTGTACGGCCTGGAAAAGACGACAGTCAGCCGTCCAGAACTCCGCGTTCAACCGATGAGCCAGAGCCAGGTAATGGGCGTCGTAGACGGCAGGAAGGCCGGATTCACGGGCCATCCGAACGCCCGGAGGTGGAGAGCCGGGTCGCCATAGAGGGCAATCCCCAGCCGGAATGCTTGCTCCATCAGGGCTTCTACCCCTTCGAAGCGCAAATAGCCGTGGGCTGCGTAGCGGTAGAGGGCGTTGGCCACTTCGTAGTACAGGAGCGTTGGCGCGACCAGCCGCCGCCCGTCTTCCATCCAGGAGCGGTACAGCCGGACCGCCGGTTCCGCATCGCTTTGGGCCTGAAGGAGACGGACGACAAAACTGGCGTCAACACAAACCGGTGAGTTGGACAAGGCGCTCCTCCCGTAGTTCCCGGATCACTTCCTCCGCCGGGGGCAGGGCCTCCCCTTCCTGAACTCTCCACATCTCGCGCGCCAGTTGAATTCCCTCCGTCAGTATCACCTTCCAGTCTTGCGGCCGGGCCATGGTTTGCAGGCGCTGGTAGTCGTCGTAGGAAAGGAGCACGACGCACGGGTGTCCTCTCCGCTCCACGAGAATCCGTTCCCCCCGCTCCACCACCCGCCGTATGAGGGCACCAAAGTGGACGCGTGCTTCTGCGGCACGAACCCGATGTTCCATCCTGCCTCCTGTTGATCAAACTTTTGATCAATTATACCCCTGACTTCACCTGGGGCAAGGGAATTCTCCAAACCACCCACAGGTCCGGCAGTGGTGGGCGTCCGGGGGAAGGCCCGCGCCGCAGTGGGGGCAGGGAACCTCTCCCGGCCCGGGCGGGGGAATCTCCCCCACGACCTGGCGATAAATCCGGTAGTAGTACGGCTGGTCGCAACTGATCAGGCGGACCGGCACGGCCCAGTCTCCATCGTTCAACATTCTGATGACCCTCTCCCTCAGCCGGCTGAAACCGGACCCCACCTCTATAGGCCGCTTGCTCTGCCAGCAGAGTAGGGACGGCAGGTCCCCCTCAAAGGCTCTCCGCAGGATCCACTTCCCGAACCGGGCCCCGGTCTCCTCCCGGACCTTCAGTTCTGGGGGAATGGAGAGAGCCAGGTCCACCACCGCCGGGTCCAGATACGGCTGGCGGACCTCCATCCCGAACCAATGGCCGAACTCGCCAGACGAGAAGTGCATTCGTCCGGCCAGCCAGGGGATGTAGGTCGCCAGGTCCCGGTCAAGCATGTAGGAGTATCCCGCGAACAACTCGTCCGCGCCGTCGCCGGTCATCGCCACCTCAAACCCCAGGGAGCGGGCCTCGGCGAAAGCAAAATACAGGGCCAGGTCGTTGGGCAGGGCGGGGTCAAAACTGCGGCGGATGCGGATGATTTCGGGGATCGCGGCCAGGGCCTCGTCGGCCGAGACCCGCCGGACAATCAGGGAGCGCCCCAGCGCCCGGGCGGCCGCCTCCGCATACGGCAGGTCCTCCCCGCCGTCCTCCAGGCAGATATGCAGGAGCGGCGTGGTCGGAGAGAGGAGAGCCAGGATGGACGTGTCCAGTCCGCCGGAGAAGAAGAGGACGTCGGCGGGATTCCGGCGGACCGCCTCCTGCAGGGAAGACCGCAGGGTCTGGATGACCTCATTCCGTTCCATACCAGCGGCGCATCTCGGCCGACACTTCGGCCGTCAGGGTGAAGACCCGCTCCGCCAGGTCCGGGCTCAGCGTCCCGGTCCCGCAGGAGGGAGTGATCAGCGAGGCGGAGAGCACCTTCTCAAAGGGGATGCCCTTGCGGACCAGCAGATTTATCGCCCGGTGCAGGCGGTCCACCAGACTTTCTGTGGTTTCGTCCAGAGCCGCTTTGCTGGTGGGGACGATGCCCCAGGCGATCATCCCCCCGCGCTCCAGGAAGGCGTACACTTCCTCCGGGTAGAGGGCCAGGCTCTCCGCATATCCGTAGGCGTCCAGGCTGAGGATGTCTATAGGGGTTCCCATCAGGAGTGGCCAATCGGCGTTGGCGCAGCAGTGAACGCCCTTCAGCCCTCCGATCGCGCTCAGAACCTCTGTCAGCAGGGCCTGGGCTTGCTCCCGTCCGAGGGGAAGATAGGCAGAGCCGACCGCGGCCACATACGGGTCGTCCACAAAAAGAATCACGTTGGGGCAGACCTTCCGGAGTTCTCGCTCCTGCCAGGCCGCTTTCATCGCCAGGTGTTTGACCAGCGCGTCGGCCAGGACCTCGTCGTAGAGAATGGGGCGCCCTCGGGGGTCCACCACCATCATCCCCCAACAGACCGGACCCACGATTTGCCCCTTCAGCGCCAGAGACGGCCGGGAAAGGGCCGCGACGTCCTGAAGGAACCGGCGGAACCCGGCGGCGTATGCGTCGCTCACCGCGGCAAATTCCAGATTCTGTTCCAGATAGGCGCTGTAGAGATGCTCCAGTTCCGCCGTCAGGTCCCGGCTGGTATCCACGTAGACCTTTTTCTCCCCGGCATCCACGACAATTCCTGGAAACCCCTCGCTGAACTGGACCAGCATGTTTTCCAGAAAGGAGCGCTGGGGCAACTGAGGCCAGGCCGGGATGTCCGGAAAATATTCCAGGACTTTCCGAACCGCTTCTGCCGGGTCGGTGTGGGGTGTGCTGCCGATGGGGAGATTTTGGAGCGCCAGAGCTGGAACTGACATTCTTTTTCCTCCAGTGGGGAACCGGTTGTTCCGATGCTCACGCCACGCGGGGCAGAATCGCCGGGCGTCCCCCATCATCGGGGCGGGGAAAGACGGCCACCGCATTCCCGTAGATGGCCGTCAGCCGCTCGCGGCGCAGCACCTCCTTTGGATCGCCCAGTGCTACCAGCGCGCCGTCCACCAGCAGCGCCAGCCGGTCGGCGAAGGTCGCGGCCAGGTTCAGGTCGTGCAGGACCACCAGGACGGCGATCCCGCACTCCACCGCCATCCGGCGGATCAGGGTGAGGACCGCGACCTGATGGTGGATGTCCAGGTGGGTCGTCGGCTCGTCCAGCAGGAGACAGCGGGGCTCCTGGGCCAGCGCGCGGGCCAGCAGGACCCGCTGCCGTTCCCCGCCGGATAGTTCACCGATCAGCCGGTCCGTCTGGTCGGCCATGCCCACCCATTCCAGCGCGCGGCGGGCCGCCGCCCGGTCGGCCTCCCGGGGCACCCCCAGGAAGCCCAGGTACGGGGTCCGCCCCAGCATCGCGCTCTCCCAGACGGTGAACGTCGGCGGAATGTAGGCACCCTGGGGGACCAGAGCCACGTGCCGGGCCAGTTCCCGCGGTGGCCATTGGGTCGGCGGCCGGCCGAAGAGGCGCACTGTTCCCCAACCGGGCCGGAGAAACCCCGCTGCCAGCCGGACCAGCGTGGATTTTCCTGCCCCGTTGGGGCCGATTAGCCCCAGCACCTCGCCGGGCATCAGCCGGAAGGAGACCCCACGCAGCACAGCCCGCCCGTCATACGCAAAGGTCAGATCCTCAACTTCCAGCGGTACTACCATACCTCACCTCTATCCGGTCGCATGTCGCACGTCGCAGGTCACAGGGTCGCAGGTCGCATGTCGCACGTCGCAGGTCACAGGGTCGCAGGTCGCATGTCGCACGTCGCAGGTCGCAGGTCGCACGTCGCAAGTCGCAGGTCGCACGTCGCACGTCGCACGTCGCACGTCGCACGTCGCACGTCGCAGGTCGCACGTCGCACGTCGCACGTCGCAGGTCACAGGGTCGCACGTCGCACGTCGCAGGTCGCACGTCGCAGGTCGCACGTCGCAGGTCGCACGTCGCAGGTCGCACGGAACATGCAACACGCTTCACGCTTCACGTTTCACGTTTCACGCTTCACGTTTCACGCTTCACGTTTCACGCTTCACGTTTCACGTTTCACGTTTCACCTCCTAAAACACCTCCCGCTTCTGCCGCCGCAGCAGGTACAGGAAAAACGGCGCGCCTACCACCGCCGTCACCACCCCCAGGGGCAACTCCCGCGGGGAAAAGGCCGTCCGGGCCACGCCGTCGGCCAGGATCAGCGCGACGGCCCCCAGGGCCCCGCTCATCGGCAACAGGAAACGGTGGTCGGGCCCCCAGGCCAGCCGGACGATGTGGGGGACGATCAGGCCCACAAACCCGACCGTCCCGCTGACAGAGACGGCGGCCGCGGTGGCCAGGGAGACAGCCAGGACGAGAATCCCCTTCGTCCGCTCCACCGCCACCCCCAGCGACTGGGCCTGCTCCTCGTCCAGTTGGAGCACATTCAGCGTATGGGCGTACCCGCCGATGACGGCCAGCCCCCCGACCACGTAGGGCAGGACCACCCGCGTCTTCTCCCAGTCGGCCAGGGCCAGACTCCCCATCAGCCAGCCCAGGACGTGCATGGCCCGGAAGGCGTCCTGAACCGAGAACATCAGGAAGATCGTCGCGGCGGAGAGGAGCGCGTTGACCGCCACGCCGGCCAGGATGAGGGTCGTGACGGGCGTCCGCCCGCCGACGCGGGCCAGGCTGTAGATGGCCGCCGTGGCCGCCAGTGCCCCGATGAATGCCGAAAGCGAGACCCCGTTCCACCCGCCCCCGCCGAACCGCCAGACCAGGACGATGGCCAGGGTGGCCCCGAAGGACGCGCCGGAGGAGACGCCGATGAGGTACGGCTCTGCCAGTGGGTTCCGGAAGAGGGCCTGGTAGACGGCCCCGGCGACAGCCAGAGTCATCCCCACCAGGCCTGCCAGCACCACCCGGGGGAGGCGAATCTGGAAGAGAATGGTCTCCCAGGCCGGGGGCCAGTCCGTCGGTCCGGTCATTGTCCCCAGGTGATACCCCAAAATGCGGAGGACGGCGCCCGGCGGGATGGGGACCGCTCCCCATGCCACCCCCAGCGTCGCCATCAGCAACAGCAGGCCGCAGGCCAGGGCCAGGAAGAGCCAGCGTCTCCGGCGAAACAGGTTGAGGTGACCGTCACCCTGAAGGTGACGGTCACCTCCGCGTTGGGTCTTATGGCTGGAAGGCATCAGGGTGGAGGGCCCGCGCGATCATTTCCAGAGCATCTATCACCCGGGGGCCGGGGCGGCTGACGATGTCCCCCTGCTCCTGGGTCAGTTCCACGATGCGCCCGTTGACCACGGCGGAAATCTTCTCCCAGCCGGGGCGGGCCTTCACCGTATCCGCCGATTCGCCGTAGGGGTGGTCCGCCAGGAAGATGACCTCGGGGTCGGCGGCGATGACCGCCTCGGCGGAGAGTTGCACCCAGGCCATCTCGGCATTGGCCGCGATGTTCTCTCCACCGGCTCGCTCAATCAGGTCCTGCACAAACGAGCCCGGCCCGACCGTCCAGAAAGTGGGGTCCAGTTCCCAGTAGACCCGGGGCCGTGGCCGGTCCTTCACCGCCTGGGCGACCTTGTCTGCCCGCTCCTGCATCTGGGCGGTGAGGGACTCAGCGGCTGTGTCGGCCCCCGTGACTTTCCCGATCAGCCGGATGCTCTCCAGGACTCCCGGAAAGTCGTGGGCGTCTATGACCATCACCGTCAGCCCCTGTTTCTCCAGTTCCGGCAGGACCTGGGCCATATGGATGCTGGCGGCCAGGACCAGGTCCGGCTGTGCCTCCAACAGTTTCTCCATACTGACGTCGGAGAAGCCGCCGACTTTGGGCTTCTGGGTAGCCTCGGGAGGGTAGTTGCAGTAGTCCGTGACCCCCACGACCCGGTCTCCCAGGTTCAATGCGAAGAGAATCTCCGTGATGGACGGGGCCAGGGAGACGATGCGCTGCGGCTCCGCGGGGATCGTGACCTCTCGCCCGGCCATATCGGTGACGGTCATCGGGTAGGGGGCCGGGGTGGGGGTTGGCGGGACGGGCGTGGGAGTGGCGGTGGGCGGCGGGGATGTGGGGGTGGGTGGGGCCGGGGTGGGCGTCGCGGCTGGCCGGCAGGCTGCCAGCCCGGCCAGGGTCAGGATGATGAGAGAGAGTGTCAGGACGCGCGTCAGTTGTTTCATCGGGTGACCTCCTTATACGTGAGATTGGGGTGATGGCTCAGGCGCCCGTTCGCGCCGGAGCGGCGACGGTGAGAAGAAGGTCACCTGCGAGGGACGTAATTACCTACCCTGAATCGTTTGCAGATCATGTAGCGTAGGCTTTAGCCTGCGAATACAGGCCTGGCGGCCTGCGCTACAGGGGCATGCCTTCGCTGCGTCTTTGATAGCGCTTGCCCGGGGGCTCCCTGGTAGGTAATTACCGAGGGACAAAAAAATCCCCCCTCCGAGGCCGTGGGGGGAAATGAAGACCCCCTTGTCGGTCCGACAAGGGGGGATGGGACTGGGTTCCGGACATCCGAACCGCAGTTCCATTCCCCTGTCCTCGCAGGTTCCTGGAACGACGGTGAGGCAGGCGACCTGGCTCTCCCGGCCCGGATGCGGCCTCGGGGCCCCGGCCGTTCGTGCATCCGGGGGCGGGATTACAGTTGCGGGACAGCGCCGGCCTCTCCGCCCGAAGGGGCGCTCGGACGGACCACCGGACTTCCCCTATTAAGCCCTGCCTTTCGGCGCGGGCACCTCACCTGGTTCAAATCAATTGTGCGGGGAAAGTATACCACAAAACGGGAGAACTGGCAAATGAGGGAATTTGTGGTATGATAAGCACCAATTGTGGACTTGTCCCCGATGTGGCCAGCCCTCTCGGTCTGGGCGAACGCCCATGCGATCGCCCAGGCCATGGGGGGAAGGTAGACCGGGAGGAGCCCCTGCTGGGCGTCGTCGTCCTCAAAGTCCCTGAGGGGGCGGTGGAAAAGGTCGTCGCGGCCCTGAGCCGGAACCCCAACGTGGAATACGCCGAGCCCAACAGCATCGCCACCATCTGGCTGGACCCGAACGACCCCTACGACAACACCCAGTGCTATAACTCCTCCCGCTCCGGCTGCGTGACCCAGTGGGCATGGGCGAAAATCCAGGCGTACCAGGCCTGGGACCTGGTTACCGGTTCCAGCACGGTGAAAGTCGCTGTCGTGGATACCGGCATTGACAACTCCCATCCCGACCTGCCGCCCGTCGTTCTGCAGAAAGACTTCATCAACAACGACAACAACGCCGAGG
>JAPYWT010000480.1 GCA_028276215.1 Thermoflexus sp.
CTTCGGGGTGGAGGTCCCGCTGGAGACCATCCTCACCTCCGCCCAGGCGACGGCCGACTATCTGGCCTCCATCGCGCCGCCCGGGACCCCGGTCTACGCCATCGGGGGGAACGGGGTGCGGCACGCACTGACGGAGCGGGGATTTGTGCTGGCCGAAGAGGACGTCCGGTACGTAGTGGTGGGCTGGGACCCCGACCTCCACTGGCAGAAAATGGCGAAGGCGGCCCTGCTCATCCAGCGGGGGGCGGTGCTCATCGGCACCAATCCGGATACTACCTACCCGACTCCGGCGGGACTGGTGCCGGGCAACGGTAGCAACCTGGCGGTCCTGGAGTTGACGACGGGGGTGAAGCCGGTGGTCATCGGCAAGCCGGAGCCCTGGCTCTACCGGGCCGCGATGGCCCGCATGGGCGGTTCTCCGGAGACGACCGCCGCCCTGGGCGACCGGCTGGATACAGACATCCTGGGCGGGCGGCGGGCGGGCCTGCGGACCATCCTGGTCCTCTCCGGCATCACCACGCCGGAGGAACTGGCCCGCTCACCCGTACGGCCCGACCTGGTCTGCGCCGACATCGGCGAACTGGCCCGCCTGTGGGGAGAGATCGGACGCGGATGAGCGGACACTGCCCCATCGTGATCGTTGCCCACGGCGACCTGGGCGAGGCGCTGGTACGGGCGGCGGAGATGATTATGGGCCCCCAGGCCGACCTCTTCGCGGTCTCGCTCTGGCCGGAAGATAGCCCCGCTGCCCTGGAGGAAAAACTGCTGGCCACCCTTCAGCAGGCGGGCCAGCGCCCGGCCCTGGTCCTGGTGGACCTGCTGGGGGGTACCCCCTTCAACGTGGTGGCCCGCCGTCTGCCCGAAGGACACATCGCCTGCGTGACGGGCGTCAATCTCCCGATGTTGCTGGACCTGCTGGCGGTCCGGGATGAGGGGCTCTCACCCGCCGAACTGGCCGCGCGGGCCGTGCAATCGGGTCGGGACGGTATCGCGAAATACACGAAAAACGCGAAATGCGCGAAAGAACGCGAAAAAGGAGAAAAATAGTAACTACCTACCCAAGAACCGTTTCATAAAAACCACGAAGGACACGAAGGCCGCACAAAGGGCACGAAGGATGATATTTTATCCCTTTGTGTCCTTTGTGAGTACTTTGTGTCCTTTGTGGTAGGTAATTACGAAAAATAAAAAATAGAGGTGTGCCCCTTCGTGCCTTTCGTGTCTTTCGCGCTTTTCGTGCCTTTCGCGCCTTTCGTGCCTTTCGTGTCTTTCGTGTCTTTCAGAGGTGGGACATGGAACTGGCCGAAGAAGTCCTGAAACTGTTACTGGCCATGGTGGTTGGCGGCCTCATTGGCGCCGAACGGGAGTTTCGGGATAAGAGCGCGGGATTCCGCACCATCCTGCTCATCACCGTTGGCTCCACCCTGTTCACCATCTTCTCCCTGGGCATCGGTGTGGAGACCAACCCGACGCGCATCGCGGCCAACATCGTGACGGGCATTGGCTTTCTGGGCGCGGGGGCCATCCTGCGGGAAGGTCATCGGGTCACCGGCCTGACCACGGCGGCCACCATCTGGCTGGCTGCCGCACTGGGCATGGGCATCGGGGCCGGCAAATATGCCCTGACGGGGATTGCCACAGTGCTCACCCTGGTGGTGCTATGGTTTTTCCCCCGCTTTGAGAACTGGCTGGACCGCACCCGGGAGACCGTCACCTACGAAATCTCCCTGCCCGTTCAATCCCCCCGGCGAAAGACTCTGCTGGAGACCTTCCAATCCCACAGGATTCAGGTTTACTACCACCGTGAAATCAAGGTGGGCGATGCCCTGATCACCACCCTGCGCACAACAGGCCGCATGGAAGACCATCAGAAACTGGTGGAAGCGCTGCTGCAGGACCCCGAGGTGATAGAGGTCAAGTATTAGTCGTCCTCCCCTACCACTACAAACTCCCGCTGCATCGGCGCCACGCCCGCCGGCATGAGCGTTGGCGGATAGCGCGGATCGGTCGCCCCGGTCGGAACCGCTGGCATCGCGGGCGGCTGGACCACCACCACCGGCGGGTAGGGGCCGGCCCAGGCCTGGGGAGTCCCGGGCTTGCGCCGCGTCACCCAGATGATGAGCAGACTGGGCGGGATGCTGGCCGCCACCCCGCAGACCGCCCCCGCTATCACCGCCATCGCCTGATCGCTCAGCCGCTGCCCGACCATCACCGCCAGCGTCAGCCCGAAGGCGGCGGTGAAAATCAGCAGCACCACCCCCAGCCGCTTCGCCACCCGGCTCTCCAAACTCGGCGCCGGCGGCGGGCCGTAACTTCCATACCCATACGGCGGCATCCCCTCCATACTCACCCCCTACCTCCTACTCCCTACTTCCTACTCCGTACTCCGTACTCCTTCATCGGGCTAGCAGCGGACGCATCTGCCAATCCACCGCCACCCTCATCCGCTGCCCTCCCTGCTCCCCCATCCGCTGATTCGCTGATTCTCCGATTCTCTGATTCTGTATCTCCGCCACCACCTGCGACACCTCTTCGGGCGCGATGTAGGCGGCCTGGAAGCGGTGCAGTTGCCCCTCCGCCACCGCAATGAAGTCCCCCCGGCCCAGCAGCCGCTCCGCCCCCGTCCCCTTCCACCCCGTCGCCACCCGCGCATCATCGGGGCTCGTCACCT
>JAPYWT010000482.1 GCA_028276215.1 Thermoflexus sp.
ACAAGTACAAGCCCAGCATCTTCCCCGGCGTGCCGACGATGTACAACGCCATCAACAACCACCCGAAGGTGCTGGAGGGAAAGGTGGACATTCGCTCCATCCGGGCCTGCATCAGCGGCTCCGCTCCGCTCCTGCGGGAGACGCAGACCCGCTTTGAGCAGTTGACTGGGGGCAACCTGCGGGAGGGGTACGGCCTGAGCGAAGCGCCCACTGCTTCCCACTGCAACCCGATGTTGGGGGAGAACCGGGAGGGGAGCATCGGCCTGCCGCTGCCGGATGTGGATGCCGCCATCGTGGACCTGGATACCGGCACGCGCTTCCTGGGCCCGGGCGAGGAGGGCGAGTTGATCCTGCGCGGCCCACAGGTCTTCAAGGGCTACTGGCAGATGCCCACGGAGACGGCCAACGTCCTCCGGCAACTCCCCGATGGCAACGTCTGGCTCTTCACCGGCGACATCGCCAAGATGGACGAGGACGGCTACTTCTACATCGTGGACCGCAAGAAGGACATGATCATCTGCGGCGGCTACAACGTCTACCCGC
This sequence comes from Thermoflexus sp., assembly GCA_028276215.1. Classification (GTDB taxonomy): domain Bacteria; phylum Chloroflexota; class Anaerolineae; order B4-G1; family DUEL01; genus SpSt-77. Next base: position 544 of record JAPYWT010000482.1, read on the forward strand.
GCGAGGTGGAGGAGGTCCTGAAGCAGCACCCCAAGATTCTGGAGGTCGCCGTGGCGGGCATCCCCGACCCCTACCGCGGGGAGACAGTGAAGGCCTGGGTCGTCCTCAAGCCGGGCGAGACGGCCACCGAGGAGGAGATTATTGAGTGGTCCAAGGAGCGGCTGGCCAAATACAAGTACCCGCGCTACGTGGAGTTCCGCTCCGAACTGCCCAAGACCTTCGTCGGCAAGACACTGCGGCGAATGCTGGTGGCGGAGGAGCGGGCGAAGATGGCCGGGCAGGCCCCGCCGCCTCCGGAGGAGTAGCCTCACTTCTTCAGGTGACGGTCACCCCATCCCGGGGTGACCGTCACCCTCAGGAGGAAAGTTGGGCGTTTTGCGCGATCTGGCTCTGATCCTGCTGGCAATGGAGGCCGCGCTGGGCGCGCTGATGGGAGTGGCCCTGGGCGCAGCGGTGAACTACGGCCTCTATCGCGCCCGCTGGTGGCGAGTCCTCCCCCGCTATTTTCTGCTGGCGCGTGGGTATCTGAGGCGGGGACAGCGGGGGGTGGAGCAGGTTTGCCGCCGGGCCACAGCGCCCATCTTTGCCGCCTCAGCGGCCCGTGCCGCGCTTTCCCGGATGCTGGGAGTCGGAAAGAAATCCGGTTAAATGGGACACGGATGGGCACGGATGATACGGATTTTCACGAGTTTTTATCCGTGCCGACCCGTGAACCCCCGTGTTGATCCGTGTCCTATTTTCAGAGATTCCAGGAGGTGGACGTGAACCTGCGAACCCGGGTTCTGCTACTCGGAGGCATCATTGGCGCTCTCCTGGGCGTCAGCGTGGCATATCTCTACCTGCGCTCCGCTCCCATCCAGGTGGACGAGTCCGGACGGGAGCATCTCCCCGCGGTTCCCCCCGGCGAGGCCATCCGGGCCGGCCTGGGCATTCTGACGGCCATCCGGCAGATTGTCAGCCTGGGTCAGCCGCTGAAGTGAACGGATGGCGGGCCGTCGGGCTGTTTCAGCACATTCGTCGTGACTATCCACCCTGATCGCGCAGGTCGTCAGCCTGCGTGCAGGCCTGGTGGCCCGCGCTACAGTAGCGCGCCTTCGCGTTCAGAGGTACCGGGATGTCCCCTCGCCGGACCCTCGCCATTCTCCGCAAAGAATTCCGCCACATCTTTCGGGACCTCCGGCTGTTTTTCCTGGTCACCGTCTCCCCGGCGTTCCTTCTGCTCCTGCTGGCCCACGTCTTTGTCCTGGACGTCCAGCAGATAGAGGTCGCCGTGTGGGACCTGGACCGGAGTCCCCTTTCCCGCCGGATGGTCGCCGCCGTGACCTCCGATGGGGAGTTCCAGGTGCAGACATGGGTGGCCTCGTATTCCGAACTGGAGCAGTTGTTGCGGGCGGGACGGGTGGATTGCGGACTGGTGATCCCTGAGGGATTTGCCCGTCAACTGGAGGCGGGAGGGCCCGCGCCGGTGGAGGCGGTGGTGGACGGGAGCGACCCCATTGCCGCCATTCAGGCCGTCTTCTCCCTCAGCCAGCGGACCACGGCGTTCGCGCTGGCCGCATCCGGGGGCGGGAAGTCCGCGCCGGTCTTGATAGACGTGCGCTCCGAGGCCTGGTACAACCCGGCGCTGAAGTCGCTGGTCAGCATGGTGCCGGGGCTGGCGGCGATTGTCCTCTCCATGCCCGCGCTGGCCCTGGCCCTGGCGCTGACGCGGGAGAAGGAAGTCGGGTCCTTTGAGAGTCTCATCGCCACGCCGGTCCGGGGGGCGGAGTACCTGCTGGGCAAACTGGGGGCATACCTCTCCTGCGGGATGCTGGGAGTCCTGCCGGTCTGGCTGGTCGCCGTCCTCTACTTCCGCGTCCCCTTCCGGGGCGATTTTCTCCTCTACCTGGCCCTGAGCGCGGTCTATTTCCTGGCGGAGATGGGCTTCAGTCTCATCATCGCCAACTTTGTCCGCAACCAGCAGACGGCCATGCTGCTGGTGCTGACGGTCTTCTTCGTGCCCAGTTTCTTCATCGCCGGCCTGATTCTGCCGGTGGACACCCGCAACCTTCTTTCCACACTGGTATCCTACGCGCTGCCGACGACCCATTTCGTCGCTATCAGCCGGGGGGTGTTTCTGAAAG
>JAPYWT010000484.1 GCA_028276215.1 Thermoflexus sp.
CGAAGGTGTATGCCCGCTTGCAGGGGATCATTTCCACCTGCCGCAAGCAGGAGCGAAACGTCTATGCGATGCGGCGTGCGCTGTTCGCCCATCAGCCGGTCCACCTCCTCGCCGGAGGTAGGTAGTTACTTTTGTGCTACAATAAGAAACACCCACTACGGATCACGGAGGCCCGATGGAATCCGCTCCCACCATCCCTTCCCGTACCGCAACCATTCGCGCCTGGAAAGAGTCGGGCGGAGGGATTGCCGCCGTCCTCCCCATCCATTACCCCCGGGCCCTGCTGCGGGCCTTCGGCCTGCTCCCGGTGGAGGTCTGGGGGCCACCACGGGTGGACCCGGCCCCCGGCGCCGCCCACCTCCAGCCCTACGTCTGCTCCATCGTCGGCAACGCGCTCTCGTTTCTCCTGAAGGACGGGCTGGACGTGGCCGATGTCATCGTCGTCCCCCACGCCTGCGACTCCCTCCAGGGGCTGGGAAGCCTCCTCCTGGACTTTGTCCGGCCCCGGCAGCCGGTCTTCCCCCTCTACCTGCCGCGCGGCCGCCGCGAGAGCGACCGTCAGTTCCTGGCCGACGAGTGCCGCGCTCTCTACGGGAAACTGGCGGCGATCACCGGACGCGCCCCATCGGAGGAGGAACTGTTGGAGAGCATCCGCCGGGAGGAGGAAGCGGATGGCCTGCTGGCCGAACTCCACCACCGTCGCCGCGCGCTCTCCCTGACCGACCTGGCCTTCTACCGGCTGGTGCGGGCCCGGGAGTACCTCCCCGCCGAGGAGTTCTCCGCCCTGGCCCGTTCTGTGCTGGACACGCCGCCCGCCGACCCGCGCACCGGCATCCCCATCCTCCTCTCCGGCATCGTCCCGGAGCCGATGGCGCTGCTGGACGCGATCAACGAAATGGGCGGCACGGTGGTCGCCGACGACCTGGCCTGCTGCGGGCGCCGCCTCTACCCGCCCGGCGTCAGCGGTGATCCCTTCCGCCGGATGGCGGAGCGCATCCTGGATGGCCCCCCCGACCCCACAAGGGGCAGTCCCATCACGGAACGGCTCCAGCATCTGGTGCGGACGGCGAGGGAGACCGGCGCGCGCGGCGTCGTTTTCTACGACGTCAAATTCTGCGAGCCGGAACTCTTTGACCTGCCCCTCCTGCGGCGAGGGCTCCAGGAGGCCGGCCTGCCGTCCGTCCACGTAGAAGTAGACCTGAACGACCCCCTCTCCGGCCAGACCCTCACCCGTATAGAGGCGTTTCTGGAGATGGTCGCCGGTCAGACCGAGGAGGCCCGCCGATGAACCCCGTCAACGCCCTGCGCTACCACTGGAACGTGAACGTCCTGGGGCCGGCGGTGCTGCGCCTGCAGCGCTGGCAGGCGGAGCGCCGCCCCGCCCGCTGGGACACCCGGTATCTCGCCCCGCCGCTCCGCATCGCCCCCCGGACCAAAGAACTGGTCGCCCGGCACTGGCTGGCGGGCCGCTACGCGAATGGCTACCGCAAAGTGGCCTGGGTTACCTCTGGCGCGCCGGTGGAACTTCTCAAGGCGCTGGATTTCTATGTCCTCTACCCGGAGAACCACGCCGCCATCTGCGGGACGGCCCGGCTGGCGGTGGACATCGCGTCCGAGGCGGAGAGCGCCGGGTACTCCCGTGACCTCTGCTCCTACGCCCGCACCGACATCGGCGCGGCCCTCTCCGGCAAGACCCCGGTGGGCCGCCTCCCCAAACCGGATGTCCTCTTCGCCTGCACCAACATCTGCCAGACCGTCCTCTTCTGGTACCGCGTCCTGGCCGAATACTTCGGCGCCCCGCTGGTCCTGATAGATACCCCCTTCGTCTACACCGAAGAGGCCGCCGGGCACGCCGTCCGCTACGTCCGGCGGCAACTGGAGGAGGCGGTGCCGGTCCTGGAACGGATCGCCGGGAAGCGGCTGGACGAGCGGAAATTGCGACAGGTGGGCCTGTTGAGCAAGCGGGCGTCCGAACTCTGGCTGGAGATTCTCCAGCGCTGCCGCCACCGACCGGCCCCCATCTCCGTCTTTGACCAGTTCATCCAGATGGCCCCCATCGTGGAGATGCGCGGCGACCCGGAGACGGTGGACTTCTACGCGGCGTTGCTGAAGGAGGTGGACGAGCGGATTGCCGCCGGGGTGGGCGCGGTCAAAAACGAGCGCAAGCGCGTCCTCTGGGATAACCTCCCCATCTGGTACCGGCTGCGCTACCTGGCGGAGTTCCTGGCCCGGCACGGCGTCGCTGTCGTCGCCTCCACCTACACCAACGCCTGGGGCGAACTGGCTCCGCTCATTGACCCGGACGACCTGTGGGAGTCCATGGCCCGCACGTACATCTACCCCATCCTGAACCGGGGGACGGGCCACAAACTGAAGACGATGCGGCAGATGGTGGAGGAGTACGGGTTGGACGGCGCCATTCTCCACTCCGACCGGTCCTGCAAGCCGTACTCCATCGGTCAGATGGACCAGCGGGACCGGCTGATTCGGGAGTTGGGCGTACCGGCGCTCCTGCTGGAGGCCGACCACAACGACTACCGGGTCTTCGCCGAGGAGCAGGTGGCCACCCGTCTGGCGGCGTTCGTGGAGATGCTGGGGTGAGCGAGCAGGCCCCCACCCCTCCCCCCGGCCCCCCTCCCCTCTCCCGCTCGCCCTCGGGCCGA
>JAPYWT010000485.1 GCA_028276215.1 Thermoflexus sp.
GTGCCAGGCACTTCCGGAAGTGCCTGGCACGTTCCCGCCATTTTGAGGAGGCAGATTGACCCCTTTGCTGGACGTCCGCGACCTCACCGTACGCTTCTACACGCTGGACGGCGTCGTCCACGCCGTCAACGGCATCTCCTACACCCTGAACGAAGGGGAGACGCTGGGGATTGTCGGCGAGAGCGGGTGCGGCAAAAGCGTCAGCGTTCTGGCCCTGATGCGGCTCATCCCGGAGCCGCCCGGCAAGATTGAGGCCGGACAGGCCCTCTACCGGGGTGAGGACCTGCTCCAACTGACCGAGGAGCAAATGGAGCAGGTGCGCGGGAAGGAAATCGCGATGGTCTTCCAGGACCCGATGACCGCGTTCAACCCCGTCCTGACCATCGGACGCCAGATCGCGGAGACGCTGGTCACCCATATGGGGATGTCTTGGAAAGAGGCCTACGGCCGGGCAGCGGAACTGCTGACCATGGTGGGCATTCCCCAGGCGGCGGAGCGCTGCAAGGACTACCCCCACCAGTTCTCCGGCGGCATGCGCCAGCGGGCGATGATCGCGATGGCCCTGGCCTGCAACCCCAGCATCCTCATCGCCGACGAGCCCACCACCGCGCTGGACGTCACCATCCAGGCCCAGATTATAGACCTGGTCAAGCGGCTGCGGGACCAACTGGGGATGTCCGTCATCTGGATCACCCACGACCTGGGGATCATCGCCGGACTGGCGGAGCGGGTACTGGTGATGTACGCGGGCTTCATTGTGGAGAAGGGGCGGGTGGACGACATTTACGGTGACCCGCGCCACCCGTACACGCTGGCGCTTCTGCGCTCCCTCCCCCGAGTGGACCGTTCCGTCGGGGACCGGCTGGTGACCATCGGCGGATTGCCGCCGGACCTGCTCCGCCTGCCTGAGGGTTGTCCCTTTGCCCCCCGGTGCGCGTTCGTGCAGGAGCGCTGCCGGTATGAGCGCCCGTCCCTCCGCCCCGTCGGCCCCGAACACGAAATTGCCTGCTGGGTGGACGTATGAACGAAGATCATGTGCTGGTCCGAGTAGAGGGGTTGAAGAAGTACTTCCCCATCACCCGCGGCATCCTCATCCAGCGGCAGGTGGGGGCCGTGCAGGCCGTGGACGGCCTCACCTTTGACATCTATCGCGGGGAGACGCTGGGGCTGGTGGGGGAAAGCGGCTGTGGCAAGACCACCGCAGGCCGGACCATCCTGCTCCTCTACCGCCCGACCGCCGGACGGGTGATTTTTGACGGGGTGGACCTCACCGCGCTGAAGGGCGAGGCACTGCGCCGGATACGGCGCCGGATGCAGATGATCTTTCAGGACCCCTTCGCCTCGCTGAACCCCCGGATGACCATCGCCCGCATCATCGGCGAGCCCCTCCGGGTCCACAAACTGGTCACCAACCGCAAAGAGGAAATAGAGCGGGTACAGGAACTGCTCCGGCTGGTGCAACTGAACCCCCGGTTCATCAACCGTTACCCGCACGAATTCTCCGGCGGTCAGCGACAGCGCATCGGCATCGCCCGCGCCCTGGCCTCCAACCCGGAGTTCATCGTCTGCGACGAGCCCATCTCGGCGCTGGACGTCTCCATCCAGGCCCAGATTGTGAACCTGTTAGAGGACCTGCAGGACCAACTGGGGCTGACGTATCTCTTCATCGCCCACGACCTGAGCATGGTGCGCCACATCTGTGACCGGGTGGCGGTGATGTACCTGGGCCGGATTGTGGAACTGGCCCCGAAGGACGAACTCTACGACCATCCGCTCCACCCGTACACCCAGGCGTTGCTCTCGGCGGTCCCGGTGCCGGACCCGGCGGTGGAGCGGCGCCGTCGGCGCATCATCCTGGAGGGCGACGTCCCCAGCCCGGTCAACCCGCCGCCGGGCTGTCGGTTCCGCACGCGCTGTCCCCTGGCCTCCCAATGCCCGGACGAGGAGCCGGTCTGGCAGGACGTGGGCGGCGGCCACTGGGTGGCGTGTCATATCGCCAGTCGCTAATCGCGAATCGCTTATCGCTTATCGCGAATCGCGAATCGCTTATCGCGAATCGCAAATCGCAAATCGTTGCCGGGTGTGTCCCAATTTGGACGGGCCTGGCCGCCTTGTAGGACAACTGCTTGCAGTTGTCCTACAATTTTGCGACACACCCCCCACTCAACACCTGTTTGACAATAACCCGTAAGCGATATACAATATATAAGTCTCCTGCAAAAAGGTCATTTCACCGCCGAGACGCAGAGTACGCAGAGATTATACTGATGTAAAACTCTGCGCTCTCGGCGTCTCTGCGGTGAGTTTTTGCAGGGAAGTCATATATAGACCGCGATACGCAATAAGCGATATGTGATACGCGATAAGCGATACGCGATAAGCAATCCGCGCCATGCCCTACCTGACCCGTGAACTGCTGAAACCCGAACGGTTTGCATCCTGGAACATCCTTCAGCGAGGATACGAGTACTACCGCCAGGGCCGGGTGACCGTCACGTCACTGGACGACGAATCCGCCACCTGCAAAGTGCGGGGGACCGGAGGCACATACACCGTCACCCTGAAGGCCGGGGGCGAGAAACGTCTGGTTTACTCCTGTACCTGCCCGTACGCCGCCAAAGGGTACGTTTGCAAACACGTGGT
>JAPYWT010000487.1 GCA_028276215.1 Thermoflexus sp.
AACGTCCAGGGCTCCACGGATATGGGCGTCCTGGCCCACATCCTGCCCGGCTATCTGCCCGTCCCCACCGAGGCGGATGTGGACCTCAAGACCTACATTGAGAACAAGACCAAACCGGGCGGTGCCTGGTCGGGTGGGTACTGGACCAACGGCCCCAAGTTCATCACCAGCCTCCTCAGGGCCTGGTGGGGCCCCTACGCGGTCCAGCGCACCGACTTCGCCTATCAGTACCTGCCCAAAGTGGATAACGCCGCCAACTACTACTGGATCGCCCTCTTTGAGGCGATGTACGCTGGCAAAATCAAGGGACTGTGGATCATGGGCCAGAACCCGGCCGTCGGCGGCCCCAACGCCCGCTTTGAGCGGGAAGCGCTGAAGAAACTGGAGTGGATGGTCGTCCAGGAAATCTTTGACACGGAGACCACCTCCTTCTGGCGCGCGCCGGGCGAGGACCCCTCCCAGATTCAGACCGAGGTCTTTGTCCTCCCCGCCGCCGACGCGATGGAGAAGGCCGGCAGCATCGTCACCAGTGGGCGGCTCATCCAGTGGCGGGACAAGGTCGCCGAGGCCCCGGGCGAGGCCAAGCCCGACCATCAGATCATCAACCTCATCGCCCTCAAACTCAAAGAACTCTACGCGGCCGACCCCGGTCCCTTCCCGCAGCCCATCCTCCACCTGGTCTGGGACTACGGGAAGGAACTGGACATTGAGAAGGTGGCCCGGGAGATCAACGGCTACGCGGTGAAGGACGTGAAGGACGCGCAGGGGAACGTCCTGGCGAAGAAAGACGCGACCCTGACGACCTTCGCCCACCTGCAGGCCGACGGCTCCACTGCCTGCGGCGCCTGGATCTACACCGGCTACTTCTCTCTCCAGCCCGACGGGTTCGGCAACATGCTCCCGGCGGCCAAGCGGCGCAACTCCGTCTACGACCCCGGCGGCTGGGGCAACTACCCCTACTGGGGCTGGGCCTGGCCGGCCAACCGCCGCATCATCTACAACCGCTGCTCCGCCGACCCCGACGGCAAGCCCTGGTCGGAGGACCGCAAGTACATCTGGTGGGACGAGGCCCAGAAGAAGTGGGTGGGCTACGACGTGCCCGACTTCGTCGTCACCAAAGCCCCCACCGACCCTGGTGGCCGCGACCCCTTCATCATGCGCACCGACGGCAAGGGCGGGCTCTTCGCCGCAATGAACGAAGGGCCGCTGCCGGAGCACTACGAGCCGGTGGAGTCCCCGGTCAAGAACGTCTTCTCCAGCCAGCAGATCAACCCGGTCGTCAAAGTCTGGAAGACGGACGAGGATAAGGAGATTGGCGACAAGTGGGGCTCGCCCGACCAGTTCCCCATCATCGCCACCACCTATCGGGTCGTGGAGCACTGGCAGGCGGGCGGTATGTCCCGCTGGCTGGACTGGCTGGTGGAGGCGCAGCCGGAGATGTTCGTGGAGATGAGCCAGGAACTGGCCGCCGAGAAGGGCATCAAGAGCGGGGACAAAGTGAAAGTCCGCTCCGCGCGCGGGGAGATAGAGGCGGTCGCCATCGTCACGGCCCGCATCAAGCCGCTCCAGGTCAACGGCAAGACCCTCCACGTGGTGGGGATGCCCTGGCACTGGGGCTGGAAAGGCCTGACCTACGATGTGGGCGTCACCGATATGGTCCAGAGCACGGCCAACTTCCTGACCCCGCACGTCGGCGACGGCAACACGATGATCCCCGAGTACAAGGCCTTCCTGGTGGATGTGGAAAAGGCATAGGGGGTGGAACATGGCAAGACTCGCGATGCTGATAGATGAATCCCAGTGCACCGCCTGTCGCGGTTGCCAGGTCGCCTGCAAGCAGTGGAACGACCGGGAGGGGTGGCTCTACTCCCGCACCCGCAATCGGGGCTCCTACGAGAACCCGCCGGACCTCTCTCCCCAGACGTGGACCCGCATCAAGTTCACCGAATACGAGGGGCCCGACGGCTTCCGCTGGCTCTTCCTGAAGGAAGGGTGTATGCACTGCGGCGACCCGGCATGCGTGGCCGTCTGCCCCACGGGGGCGCTGAAGCAGCAGCCCAACGGCCTGGTGACCTTTGAGCGGGAACTGTGCAACGGCTGCGGCTACTGCACCCAGTTCTGCCCCTTCCACATCCCCCGGCTGGAGGTCGTGAACCCCCTGACCGGCGAGGCCAAGTCCTCCAAATGCGTCTTCTGCCAGGACCGGGTGACCAACGGCCTGCTCCCGGCCTGCGTCAAGACCTGCCCGGCGAAGGCGCTGGACTTCGGCGACCGGGATGAGATGATCGCCAAAGGGCAGGAGCGGGTGAAGGCCCTGAAGGCGCGGGGATACACCCAGGCCAACCTCTACGGCGTGGACCAGTTGGGCGGGCTGGGACGGCTGTACGTCCTGATCGCCCCGCCGGAGGCCTACGGACTGCCGGCCAACCCGCAGTACCCGGCGCTGGCGAACGTCTGGCAGAGGATCATCCAGCCGCTGGGCAACGTGGCCTTCGGCGCCACCCTCCTGGGTATCCTGGGCGCCTTCCTCTTCGTCCGCCGGAAGATTCGCATGGAGGAAGTGAGATGACCGTCCAACTGAAAGGCAGAGCGGAAGCGATCACCATCCAGTGGATCCCCAAGTACA
>JAPYWT010000023.1 GCA_028276215.1 Thermoflexus sp.
TGACCCCCGGCTACGAAGCGCCCGTCTACATCTGCTGGGCCCACCTGAACCGCTCCGCGCTCATCCGGGTACCGGCGGTGCGCGCCGGGCGGGAGAAGGCGGCGCGGATTGAACTGCGCTGCCCAGATCCCAGCGCCAACCCCTACCTGGCCTTCGCGGCTATGCTGGCTGCCGGGCTGGACGGGATAGAGAAGGGCATGACTCCGCCGCCTCCGGTCAACGAGGACGTCTACCATTTTGACGAGGCCATGCTGCGGGAGCGCTCCATCGGCACCCTCCCCGGCACGTTGGCAGAGGCGCTGGACGAACTGGAGCGGGATGAGGTCATTCGGGAGGCACTGGGCCCCGCGATTGTGGAGACCATGTTGCGGGCCCGGCGGAAAGAATGGGAGGAATACCGCATCCAGGTCACCCCGTGGGAGTTGGAGCGGTACCTGGAAACGGCCTGAAAGAGAAGGGGGCGGCTGAGCCGCCCCCTTTTTTATTTCCCCATAAAAACCAAAGGCAAGTCCGCCGGAGAGGGAACAATCAGGTGGGCACCGGCCCGTTCCAGTTCGTCCTTTTCGCCGAAGCCACAGAGGACGCCGATGGCCCAGGCTCCCGCCTGTCGGGCGGCGCGCATGTCCACCGGGGTGTCGCCCACCATCGCGCAGCGGTGGGGTGGAAGGTCCAAACGCCCGGCCGCGTAGCGAACGGGCGCCGCATGGGGCTTGAGCCGCCAGGTGGACTCGCGGGTAATGACTGCCTCAAAGAGGTCGGAGAGACCAAAACTCTCCAGGAAGGTCTGAGCATCTTTGCGACCCCGCGTCGTGACGACGGCCAGCCGGTAGGAACGGGCCAGGAGACGGAGCGCCTCCTCCGCGCCGGGGACGATGCGGAAGCGGGGCGTTGTCCGGTGCCGCCGATGGCGCAGCCATTCGGAAAATCCCAGCAAGGGGGTATCCAGCCCCACAACGTCCAGCGCGGTCATCAGCGCGTTGACCGGCGTCTCCATCCGCATCACGATGCGGCGCGCCCGATAGCGGGCGTCCCGCACCCGCAGCCGTTCCAGCCAGCGGGCCAGCGCCTCCACCCCCTCGTCGTCCGAATCCAGAAGGGTGCCGTCCAGGTCAAACAACAGCGCTTCTATGGCCGATGGATCCAGTCCCATTTCCCGTGCAGAAAATGAGTCCACTGTAAAAATGAATCGCAGAGAACGCAAAGGGTGCAGAGGTTTTCGCTAATAACAAATATCTCTCTGCGTACTCCGCGGTCTCTGCGATAAAAAACGGTGAAGTCATCCGTGTCCATCCGTTAAAACCCGTGTTGATCCGTGTCCTGTTCCCAATACAAACTTCGTGTCCTTTGTGTCCTTCGTGGTTTCATTGATTCCGCCGACGCACATGCAAACGGAAACCCTCTACCCGAACGACCTCTACCTCCTCCCCCTCCTCTACCGTCCCTTCCTCCGAGACGGCCCGCCAGCGTTCCCCCGCCGCCAGCACCCAGCCCTCCGGATCCAGGCGGCTCTTCGCAACTCCTGTCCGCCCAACCAACCCTTCTCGTCCGGTGACGGAGCGGGGTTTCTGGGCCTGCAGGGCTTTGGCAACCACGAACGCGAAGAAGAGGGCAGTCAGGATTCCCACGGCGATGACCAGCGGCAGAGAAATCTGGCCGTAGGGGGAAAGGGGCGCGTTGAAGAGGATGAGCGCGCCCGCGATGAAGGTCGCCGTTCCGGCGGCAGTCAGGGCACCGTGCGTCGGGGCCTTGATGTCCAGAATGAAGAGGACGATGGCCGCGCCCAGGAGCACCAGCCCAAGCCAGTTGAAGGGGAGGACGCCCATCGCGTAGGCCGCCAGGGCCAGACAGAGGACGCCAATAAAGCCCGCCACCCACCCGCCCGGGGAAGCGAGTTCTATCAGGATGGCCTGTACACCGATGGTGAGCAGGATGAAAGCGACGTTGGGGTTAATCAGCACCTGCAGCAGCCGCTCTATCGGGGAGAGGGGGATTTCCCGGATGGCGGCGTCGGCGGTGTGGAACGTGACCGTCATCCCATCCCCCAGGGTGACCGTCCGACCGTCAAAGCCCTGGAGCAACTCATCCATATCGGCAGCGATGAGGTCAATCACGCCCATCTCCAGCGCCTCCTCCGGTCCGGCGGTGGCGCTTTCCCGGATGGCCCGTTCGGCCCACTCCACCGCCGCCTCGCCGCGCCGTTTGGCGAAGAGGGCGGCGTGCTCGGCCATCACGTTGACCACCTTCTCCATCATCTCCGGGCTGACCGTCTCCTCACCGCCAGTGATGGTGACCGGATGGGCCGCGCCGATGGTGGTGCGGGGGGCCATTGCCGCGCCATGTGCGGCCAGAAGGATGAGGGTCCCGGCGGAGGCGGCCATCCCTCCACGCGGCCACACGTAGACGATGACCGGCACCCGGGCGTTCTCCAGTTGCTCCATAATCTTCGTCGTGGAACTCAGGTCGCCGCCGGGAGTGTTCAGCCGGATGACCACTGCGTCGGCCCGGCCCTGCTCCGCCAGCCGAATGCCGCGCGCGATGTAGTCGTTGACGGTCGCCGTGATGGCGCCATCTACCGTGAGCACGTAGACGGTCCGCCCCTCCTGGGCCGCGACCGGTCCGACAAGGGCCAGTATCCATACCGCTACCCATACCCATCTCAACCACTGTCTCATTTTCTCATCTCCTTTGCAGGCCGACAGCCTGTGCAGGCTGAAGTCTGCGCTACTGCAGGCTGAAGCCCGCGCTACTGCAGGCTAAAGCCTGCGCTACATGTAGCGCCGGCCGCCAGGCCGGTGTACAGGCTGACAGCCTGCGCCACATTGTACAGGCTGACAGCCTGCGCCACCCTCGGTCGTCCGTTGTCTGTCGTTTGTCGTCCGTCGTCCGTCGTCACAACTGCAACGCCTGGGCGAATCGCTCCCGGAAGGACGGGTGAACGGTCAGTTCCACGTAGCGGACCCGGCGGGCAAGACGGGCCGCCCGTTCCCGCTCGGCACGGGAAAGGAGCGCCATCCGCGCCCCGGTTCCCGCCACATTGCCCACCTGCTCAAACCGGTCCAGCGGAAGGCGCGGGAGCAACCCGATAGCGACGGCGTGCCCGATGTCAATGTACGTCCCGAACGCGCCGGCGACCAGCACCCGCGCCAGGTCGGACTCCCGGATGCCGGCCTCCTCCAGCAGAATCTGCCAGCCCGCCGCGATGGCCGCCTTGGCCAGTTGAATCTCCCCCACGTCCTTCCGGCTGACGGTAATGGCCCGCCCCAGGCCTGAGGCCTCCGCCGGTACCAGGACGAACTCCGGGCCGTTGTCGCCCGAAAGGAACGGGGGACGGTCGCTATTTGCCCAACCGCCGCGCCCGTTCAGGAAGCCCGCGCCCCGCAATTCGGCCACCACGTCCAGGATGCCGGAGCCGCAGATGCCCACGGGAGGGGCCCCCTCCACCGTCTCCCAGTAGACCCGTCCCTCAATCATCCGCACCCGCTCCAGCGCCCCGGGGGCCGCCCGCATCCCGAAGCGGATGTGCGCGCCCTCAAAGGCCGGGCCGGATGCAGCGGAACAGGAGAACAGGTTCCCCCCGACGGAGAGGCCAATCTCTGTATTGGTACCGATGTCCAGCAGAAGCGTCGGGCGGTCCGCCTCCTCCATCCGGGTCGCCAGCAGGGCCGCCACGTGGTCCGCGCCGACAAACCCGGCAACGTTGGGCAGAAGGTGGACCATCGCTCCCGGGGCCAGCGGGAGCCCGACATCCCGGGCCCGGACGTCCAGGGGGCCGCTCTCCACCGGGACGTAGGGGGCCAGCCCCAGCGGACGGGTGGGAAGGCCCAGGAAGAGGTGGTGCATGGCCGTGTTGCCCACGACCACCGCCTCCACCACGTGCTCCGGCGGGACGCCCGCCTGGGCGCAGAGGTCCCGGACCAGTTGAGAGAGTCCCTCTACCGCCGCCTGCCGCAGGCGTTCCGCCCCCTCCGGTTCCTGCAAGGCGTAGGTGATGCGGGCCATCACGTCCTCCCCGTAGGCCAGTTGGGGGTTCATGGCCCCGACGCTGGCCAGGGTCTCCCCCGTCTCCAGATTCAGCAGGTACCCGGCCAGTTTCGTCGTCCCCAGGTCCACCGCCACGCCCACCAGCGGGGTGCCGGGGGGCAGAAGGGCCACCACCTCGTCGCCCCGCAGGACGGCACGGACGGCCCAGCCCCATTCCCTCAGGGACGGGGGGGAACGGCGCAGGACCTCCAGGTCCAGGCGGACGGGGCGGCCCAGGCCGTCCCGGATGCGCTCCGCGTCGCTGCGCAGGTCGGAGAGGGTGGGAGGGGGAAGTTGCAGGTCGGCGGGGACGACCACGGGGTCTACCCGCACGGGCGTCTGGCGGCCCTCCACCTGGGTGCGCTGGCTGGCGGTGAGGGATTCGGGGGGGACGAAGACCTGCAGGGATTGGCGGATGAACGCCCGGCAGGCCAGCCGGACACCGCGGGCGATGTCCTCATCGCCCAGCCGCGCGCGCTCCGTGTCGGAGAGGGGGGAGAGGGCGTCCTGCCCCTCCGGGGGGACCACCACCCGGCATGTGCCGCAGACTCCCGCGCCGCCGCAGATTCCGCTGAGGCCCACGCCCAGCCGTCGGGCGGCCTCCAGTACGGAAATGCCTGCCGGAACCTGGCCCCTTCGGCCCAGAGGCTGAAAGGAGACGGTGACTGTGGGGGAAGTGAATTCTGTCACTGATCCGATGACCGCAGGGGAATCCATCCGTGCCGCAGAGCGTAGACGGTGGCCTGAGTGCGGTCGGAGACGCCCAGTTTGTCCAGAATCGCCGTGACATGGTTTTTCACCGTCTGCTGGCTGATGCCCAGGCGATAGGCGATTTCCTTGTTGCTCATCCCGGCCACCATCAGGCGCAGCACCTCCATTTCCCGGCTGGAGAGGGGAGCCAGGTATCGCTCATCGGAGATGTCGCCGCCGAACTGTCGGTACCGCTCCCGCAACCACCGTCCCAAATCTCGATCGGAGGCCAGGACCATCTGGCGCAGTACGTACCGGCCCGCGTGGACATGGCGGACCGTCCTCACCAGTTCCTGAGGGCTGACATCTTTGGAATGGTACGCGGAGGCCCCGGCCCGCACCGCGTGGTACACCTGCTCCTCGTCGTCGTAGGCGGTGAGAATCACCACGCCGACCTCCGGATGTGCGTCCTTGATCCGGCGGGTGGCCTCCAGCCCGTTGACGCGGGGAAGGTTGACGTCCATAATGACCACATTCGGCAACAGACGGGACACCGCCTCTATGGCCTCTTCCCCGTCCGAAGCCTCCCCGATCACCTCCAGGTCTCCCTCGGCAGCGATCACCCTTCGCAGCCCCTCCCGAAAGAAGGGGTGATCGTCCACGATGAACACCCGGATTTTGTTCACGGCCCCTCCTTTGGCTACGGATACAACCCCGCCCGACAGTTTGGAAAACAGGACACGGATTCACACGGGTTTCACGGGTCGGCACGGATAACAATAGAGTTCATCGGAAATTAGAGCGCGGGGACAGGGTGGTGCCAATAGTCATGTAAAATCCGTGCTCATCCGTGTCCATCCGCGTTCATCCGCGTCCTATTTCCGATGAAGTCTTACGAAGGGAACGGGCAAAGTCTAACACTTCCCGCTCCATCTCCTCCGGGAGATGAGTCACCACAGCAACAATTTGCTCGCTGACTGGCACCCAGGTACGAGTTTCCGCCCGCCAAACCACGAAGAATTGTTGAGGGGACAGGGAACACAGCGCCCGAGTTTCCCCGTCCTCGTTGGTGAACTCAACATCATAAATGTTGTCTGGGTGACAGTGCACAATAGAGCCCCGATCTCCCGCGCGCAGGTTATGCTCTGGCAGGTCCACCAGTAACTCTACCACGTCAAACAAATCAGGTCCGCTTGTCATCGCTCACTCCCTCTTCCTGACATAGAGAGTCGTCAGCCAGGCCTCATCGCTATCGGTCGCCACAAACCATCCTGTACGAACCACGGCCTGTTGTCCCTGCGGCCCGATGATCTCTATATCCACAAAATAGTAATTGCCATATGCATCAGTGCGTTTCAGAATTGCATCAGCAGTCAGAGCCTCTCTTTCAATCTGTTCCAACAATGCCTCATAATTGTCCCTTGTGAACCCCAAGACCTGCTGGAACACCCGCGCCTTGTGACAACCGACCGGGTGGTCGGGATCAAGAGCGTACCCGGTCAGTTTACGCGGATCAATGATAACCCGGCGGACCACGTCAATCAGTTTCATTGCTACCTGTGCGTACAGGATATGCTGAGAGAACCCGTACTACCCGTGTCCCATTTCGCATGTCGCAACTCGTCATTAGTATACCACAAAACGGACAGGATGCATACCATTTGTAGGACAACTGCGAGCAGTTGTCCTACATCCCCCCATTTTGGCCTCTCCCGCAACCTGTGGTAAAATGAACCTTCGGGAGGAAACGGAGCATGGCGAAAAAAGGGAACGATGTCCTGACCTACGAAGCGGCAGACGTCCAGGTACTGGAAGGGCTGGAGGCCGTCCGCCGACGGCCGGGGATGTACGTCGGCGGGACGGACCTGCGCGGCCTGCACCATCTGGTCTACGAGGTTGTGGATAACTCCATAGACGAGGCCCTGGCCGGCGCCTGCGACGAGATAGAGGTCACCATCCACAAAGACCGCAGCGTCACCGTCCGGGATAACGGGCGGGGCATCCCCACCGCCCCCCACCCCGAAAAGAAAATCTCCACTCTCCAGTTGGTGATGACCACCCTCCACGCAGGGGCCAAGTTCGGCGGAGGCGGCTACAAAGTCTCCGGCGGGCTCCACGGCGTCGGCGTCTCCGCGGTCAACGCCCTCTCCGAATGGCTGGAGGTGGTGGTGGATAACCCCCGCGACGGCCTCCGTTACCGCCAGCGGTACGAGCGCGGCGTCCCCGTCACCCCGGTGGAAACCCTGGGGAAGACCGACCGGCGCGGGACGACGGTCACCTTCCGCTTTGACCCCACCATCTTCAAGGATGTGGATTACCAGTTTGACGTCCTGGCCCAGCGGATGCGGGAAATGGCCTTCGTCACCCGCGGGGTGACCATCCGGCTGATAGACGAACGGCCCGACGACTTCCCCCGCCGGATGACCTTCTACTTTGAGGGCGGCGTCCTTTCGTTCGTCCGTTACCTGAACCGCAACCGGGAGCCCCTGCACCCACCCGTCTACGTGGAGAAGGAGGTGGACGGCATCGGGGTAGAGGTCGCCATCCAGTACACCGACTCCTACACCGAGTCCGTCTACCCCTTCGCCAACACCATCCACACGGTGGACGGCGGGACCCACCTGACCGGGCTGCGGGCCGCCCTCACCCGCACCATTAACGACTACGCCCGCAAGGCCGGCCTGCTGAAGGAGAAAGACCCCAACTTCTCCGGCGACGACGTCCGGGAGGGGCTGACCGCCGTCGTCAGCGTCAAGCACCCCGACCCCCAGTTTGAGTCCCAGACGAAGGTCAAACTGATGAACGCCGAGGTGAAGGCCATTGTGGAGTCGGTGGTGGCCGAGGCGTTTACGGAGTTCCTGGAGCGGGACCCGGCGTCGGCGCGGCGGATTGTGGAGAAGTGCCTCACCTCCTCCCGTGCCCGTGCCGCCGCCCGCCAGGCCCGCGACCTGGTCATCCGCAAGTCCGTCCTGGAGAGCAGCACCCTCCCCGGCAAACTGGCCGACTGCTCCGAGCGGGACCCGAAGAAGACGGAGTTGTTCATCGTGGAGGGAGATAGCGCAGGCGGGAGCGCCAAGCAGGGCCGCGACCGGCACTTCCAGGCCATCCTTCCCCTGCGGGGCAAGATTCTCAACACCGAACGGGCCAGCATCAACAAAGTCCTCTCCAGCAAAGAAATCCAGGCCCTCATCTCCGCCCTGGGGACGGGAATTGGAGACCAGTTCAATCTGGAAGGTCTGCGGTACAATCGGGTCATCGTGATGAGCGTGGACGGAGACGAGATGACCTTCGTCCGCGACCCGGAGGGGCAAATCCGCTCCGTCCGCATCGGGCCCTTCATAGATAATACTCCAGACCTCACGGGCTATCAGGTTCTCTGTTTTGACCCGCAGACGGGGCACGTTCGCTTCCGCCCCCTGAAAGCGGCCATCTCCCATCTGATCTCCGAGCCTCTCTACGAAATCCAGACGGCCTGCGGACGACGAGTGCGCGTGACCGCCTCCCACAGCGTGTACGTTTACCGGGACGGCCGCATCGTCCTGGAACGGGGCGACCGGGTGCGTCCGGGCGACCTGCTGGTGGCCCCTCGCCGCCTCCCCCTGTGGGCGGAGAACCCGGCGCCTCGCCTGGACCTGGTCCAGTTGTTCCTGGAAAACGCGGAGCGAATCCAGGATGTGGAAATCGTGGCCCGCGGAGAAGCGGTAGAGGAACTGCTGAAAGCACGCGTGCGCAGGGAATACGCGCATCGGCCCCAACTGGTGGAGCCGCGAGTAGAAATTGGGGAATCCCTGCGGGCCACCCTGGCTCAACGACGTCGGGAACTGGGGCTGAGCCAGCGAGAAGTCTGCCAGGCGGTTGGCATTCGTCAGCCGGTGACCTTCTACGCCTGGGAGAAGGGCACATCCCGGCCCCTGCTGACCCACTTTCAGCGCTACGTCGCGCTCCTGGGTCTGGACCCGGCAAACCTGGAGGGCCAATACCAGGTGGTGGAATCCCATCTGGACCGGATATGGCGTACCCAGTACGCGGGCGCTCCGCGCAACCGGGTGCGCCCCTACCTTCCGTTGAGGGAACTGGACCTGGACGATCTATCTCTTCTGGACGGTCGTCCCTTAGAACTTACGCCTCTGCACTACGCCGACCGGCCCATCCCCCGCTTTATCCCGGTGAACCGGGCCCTGATGACCCTGCTGGGTTTCTTCGTCGCCGAGGGGAGCATCAGTCGGCGGGGAGGGATTCGCTTTGCACTGGGGAAAAACAATCAGGCCCTCGTCGGGGAACTGACAGAAGCCATCCGGGACGTCTTCGGCGTAGAGCCGCGCATCTACCAACACGGGGATCGGGCTCTGGAGTTGCGAATCCTCAACCGGGTTGTCATCGCCGTGTTTCGCTGTCTGTTTGGTCGCGACGCGATGGATGCGACCACGAAGCGCATCCCCGACCTGGTATTCAACCTGACCCCCGACCTGCAACGTGCATTCCTTCGGGGATACTTTTTGGGCGACGGTACGGTCTCCCGAAACGGGATCGCTGTTTCCACCGTTTCGCCCGAACTGGCCAGCCAACTGATGTATCTCCTCGGGGCTCAGGGCGTCCTGGCCTCTCTCTCCCTTCACCCACCCACGGGCCAGCCCAGCGGCACCGTGCGGGGGAAGCCCGTTATCCAGCGGCACACCGCCCACGTGCTCACCGTCACCGCGAAAGAGGACCTGGAACGCCTGCGGCCCGTCTGGGCCGACCACCACCTGGCCGACCGGCTGGAGGAGAAAATGCGGTCCGCCCGGAGCGGAGGCCCGAACCGCCGGGCGACGGTCATCAGGGGCGACCTCATCGGATTGCCCGTGCGCTCGGTGCAGGAGGTCCCCCCGACCAGCAGGAAGGTCTACGATTTCTCCGTGGAGGGGGACGAGAACTTCATCTGCGGCCTGGGTGGATTGTGCTGTCACAACACGGATGCCGACGTGGACGGGGCCCACATCCGCACCCTGCTCCTGACCTTCTTCTACCGCTACATGCAACCCCTCATTGAAGAGGGCCACCTCTTCATCGCCCAGCCGCCCCTCTACCGCATCGCCACGTCCAAACAGGTCTTCTACGCGTACTCTGAGGAGGAAAAGGAACGGATTCTGAAGCAACTGGACGGGGATAAAGTGACCATCCAGCGGTACAAGGGGCTGGGGGAGATGAACCCGGAGCAGTTGTGGGAGACGACCATGGACCCGGCCCGGCGGATTCTCCTGCAGGTGACGGTAGAGGATGCGGCGGAGGCCGACCGGATTTTCACGATGCTCATGGGGGACGCCGTACTCCCCCGCCGCCGTTTCATCCAGACCCACGCGAAGGAAGTGCAGAATCTGGACGTGTAGCAAGACTGTCCACTCGCAAACTCTAACAGGAGGCCGACATGTGGTACTTCGTCTCCCCCCAGATTGTCTTCGGCGAAGGCGCGCTGGATGCCCTGGACGAACTGGAGGGCCGCCGCGCCCTCATCGTCACCGATGCCACGCTGGTCCAACTGGGCATCGTGGAGAAGGTCCTGGTCCACCTGAAGAACGCCGGGCTGGAGGTCCGGGTCTTTGACGAGGTGGAGCCGGACCCCAGCGTGGCGACCGTCCTGCGCGGGGCCGAGGTCGCCCGCGCCTTTGAGCCGGACTGGATCATCGGCCTGGGCGGCGGGTCGCCCATGGACGCGGCCAAAGCCATCTGGATTCTCTACGAGCGGCCCGACCTCCATCCGGCGGAGATCAACCCCTTCGTCCGGCTGGGGCTGCGGCAGAAGGCCCGCCTCATCACCATCCCCACCACCAGCGGAACCGGCGCGGAGATTACCTGGGCCATTGTCCTGACCGACACGGAGGAACAGCGAAAAATGGGCCTGGGGAACCGGGAGAACGTCGCCGATATGGCCATCGTGGACCCGGCGTTGACGGTCGGCATGCCGCCCCGGCTGACGGCGGATACCGGGATGGACGCACTGACCCACGCGGTGGAGGGCTACACCTGTACCTGGCACAACGACATCAGCGACGGCCTCTGCATCCAGGCGGCGCGCCTGGTCTTCCAGTACCTGCCGCGCGCGGTGGCCGACGGCTCCGATATGGAGGCCCGGGAGCGGATGCACAACGCCGCTGCCATCGCCGGGCTGGGCTTCGGCAACGCCATGGCCTCTATGGCCCACGCCATGGGCCACACCCTGGGGGCAACGTTCCACATCCCCCACGGGCGCGCCGTGGGCATCTATCTCCCGTACACCATTGAATTCTGCGCCCGCGAGGCGCCGGAGCGGTTCGCCGAACTGGCCGCGCTGACGGGTTGCTCCCAGGCCGGCGGGGAGGAGGGCGCGCGCGCCCTGGCCCGCCGCATCCGCGACCTGGCCCGGCAGATTGGGAGTCCTCTCTCTGTCGCCGGGGCAGGCGTGGCACGGGAGGCCCATGAGGCCCAACTGGACAAGATGGTGGACGACGCCTTCAACGACACCCAGATGGTCACTGCCGTCCGCGCCCCCTCCTACGACGAACTCCGCCACCTCTTCCAGTACGCCTATGAGGGCAGGGAGGTGGATTTCTGAGTGGGGTTGTAACTACCTGCGTGCCGACTAAAGTCGCCCGCCATAGGCCTTCGGCCTGCGGTCGGCCTTCGCCGACCGGGGGCGTCGGCGCAGGCCGACGCCCGGCACAGCGTGCCCAGGAAGGCTGATTTCCAATCAGCACATACCGGCAGGCCAATCGGGTTAGGTAGTTACGTGGGGTTGCGCACCAGCCAGACCTGCAGTATAATCCGGTCAGAAATCAACCAGCATCCGCGAAAACCCGCCCGCCCCCATAGAGGCGGGCGGGTTTTCGCCGCCCCGCAGGTGATGACAGTGAACACCCTGCCCGATAACGGCCCCTCCGGCCAGACCCTGCGCGGCGTGGCCGCCTCCGGCGGCATCGCCATCGGCCCGGCCTTCCAGTTCCGCCGGACCGACCTCCGATTTGACCGTCGCCAGGTGGAGGACTCCGGCGTGGAATGGGAGCGATTCCAGAACGCCGTGGAGACCGCCCGCACCCAACTGGCCCAGATGGCTCTTCAGACGGAACGGGACCTGGGCAGCGACGCGGCAGCGATCTTCCAGGCACAGATGCTCATGCTGGAAGACCCCGAACTGCTGACCCGGGTACGGCTCGCCCTGGAGGAACAGCAGGTCAACGCCGAAGCCGCCCTGAGCGATGCTTCCGGCCTCTACGTGCACATGCTGGAGGCGGTGCACAGCGAGTACCTCCGGGCTCGTGCGGCGGACGTGCGGGACGTCACCACCCGTCTCCTGTGCATCCTTCTGGGCATCAGTCCATGCCCCGATTCCGTTCCCCCTGTCCCCTCCGTCATCCTGGCCCACGACCTGATGCCATCGGACATCCTGTCCCTGGACCGCTCCCGGGTCCTGGGCCTCTGCACTGCGGAGGGAGGGGCCACGTCCCATGTGGCCCTGCTGGCCCGGGCGCTGGGCCTGCCTGCCGTCGTTGGTATCGGCCCGGGGGTGCTGCAAATCCCCTCCGGCGCGATGGTGGTGCTGGATGGGGGGGCCGGCCTCCTGCTGGTGGACCCGGACCCGCAGACCCTGGGCCTCTACCGGGCGCGCGCGGGGCGGGGGGGCCCCCCGCGCCCCCCCCCCCCCCCCCCCCCCCCCCCCCCCCCCCCCCCCCCCCCC